>CANJJP010000330.1 GCA_947474485.1 Bacteroidota bacterium
CTGCATCAATACTATTATAGCCAGTTTCCCCTTTTATAATGAGGGTTTTAAGCTCTTTGCATATTGTAATTATTTTATTGCAACTATTTGTTTGATGCAAATATGTGCTATCGTTTTCCTGTAGTACTTGCAATAAACTTTTTTCGTTTTGCAATAATTGCTCATTGCGCAAATAATTAGTAGTACTTTTTGTAAGCATAAATTTACTTGCTTTAGGCGAAACCACTAGTGTTAACCACAAACCACATCCCATAATAATTATTATAGAAGTAACAATTGTATTTGCCTTCGTTTCTGAATTTTTAATTCCAGTAATCACAAATATTGGTGTAAATACTAAGAGTAAAATTGCAATAACAATATATGCCAATATTAGAGAGCCTGGCCAGTGCATAATTTTAAAAAGAATATGCACTATGCCTAATATACCAGCGATTGAACCAAGTGCCAGCAATATTTTATCGCTTTTCTCTCTCTTTTCTTTTACTCTAATTGTAAATAGCAGTGGTATAAAAACAAGACAAGCACTACCAAGCCCAAGCACAATACATACAGCTGCACCAGGCCAATGCATAAATTTGAAAATTAAACCTAACGATAAGATTGAAGCAGCAAAAATGCCACTATTTAACATTACTTTTTTCATGGTGTAATAATTTTTAAAAGTTAATAGGAGTTGTGTTTCTTCTTCAATTTCACGTAGCTCATGTTTATAAAAGGTAGCTATCGTTTGCATGTAGAAGTTCTCAAAGTCTCCATCTGCTTCGAGGTTGGTTTCAATGATGCAACAAATATGGTCTAAGAGGTTATACTGCAGGTCCTCCGTTTCAACGCCACGTGCACTTATGTCGTTGAGCATAAACTCTATTTGTTGTTCACTAATTTTATACATTACGCTATTGCAACTTGCGGTATGTCTAATAAAAATTTCATGGTGTTTAAAAAATCAGCAAACTCATTTACTTTTTCTTTTGCTGATTTTTTTCCCGTAGTACTCAAAGAGTAATATTTGCGAACACGCTTTCCAATATATTCGGTTTCTGTTTTTACCAAACCATCTGCTTCCAAAGCGTGAAGTGTTGGGTATAAAGCACCTTCAGTTAACTGAATTTTACTTTTTGTTAAGTCCTTTACTTTGGCGCTTATTTCGTAGCCATACATGCGTTTGTTGTCGGCTAATAGTTTTAAAACTATTGTCTTTAAAGTACCTTTTATTAATTCAGATGAATACATATTTATTTAATTACCTAACACAATGATACATAAAAGAACAATACATTGGTATCTTATGTATTAAAATTATTATTAAATAGTTGATATTCAATTGTTTTAATTTTATTGTTAGTAGGGTTAATTTACACAAACGGCATGTGTGTTTGGTATTATTATCTACAAACAAGCATAAAACTGCAGATATAATAGTACTGTATTTTGGTTTGGATAAACGCTTTAAAAAGTTTCGAAAAAGTTTTTTTTCAAAAAAAATCGTTTAGGTTTGTTGCACATAAAAATAATAGTATGGAAGGTTTTGACAACAAAGACAAGAATGCAATTTATGCAAAGTCGCTAAGGGCGGGCAAGAGGACTTATTTTTTTGATGTAAGGGAATCGACAAGAAGTGGTGATTATTACTTAACAATTACAGAAAGCAAAAAGCGTTTTGTTGACGATAGCGGACGTTTTGTATTTGATAAACACAAAGTATTTTTATACAAAGAAGATTTTGAACAATTTGTTGATGACTTGAATGATGTGATGGCTTTTATTAAAAAAGAACAACCTTTTACAACTGCCGATTTAAAACAAGAGCGTGAACGCAACCGTGAAGCAAGAGAATCGGCTGCACCCACTAACTTCTCCGATGTTAGTTTTGAAGATTTAGATAAATAATAAATATTATTAATAGTTTTGGAGGCAGGTGAATAACCTGCCTTTTTTAATGATACAATATTTAATCCTTTTTTACTTTTTATTATTTTCAGCTTGTGGCTTTTCGCAAAATAAAGTGGAGTCAAAAGTAAAAAACCCAGCCTTACTTTCGTTTGGAACAAGCGCAAGCATTTTTTCTAAACTGACTTTTACAGATTCTACAAATGATATTTTTCGTAATCAAACATTACCAACAATAAACATAGGTTACGATTTGGCTTCAAAGTCTAATGTAACTTTTGGCCCAACAATCCTTATCGAGAATTTTCAGTTTTATAAATTAGACTCTAGTGGGACAATTTTCTTAAACAGACAAAAACAATTGACAACCAGAGGGTCATTCAGTAAAAAAGATGTGAGTTTTATTCGTATAAACCCAGGATTGAAAATCTTATATCACTACCTATCACATAGCAGTGATATTTACGGTGGCTTCCGTTTCGGATACGAAACATTTACAAGCGTTCCTAAATCATTTAAGTTTTACAATAAACTAAGTTCAAAAACCAGTATTCAATTTTTAGTTGGATACAGAATGTTTGTAAAAAGTTGGGCATTTAACACTGAGTTTGCTGTTGGTAAACCTTATTGGTTTTATGCAGGAGTTAGTTATAAAATTTATGAATAATTAATGATGAGAAAACAATATTTATATACTTCAATCTTAGTTTTGTTTTTTAATTTTGCCTATGCGCAAAAGACTGAAAAATTCAAATCGTATTATTTTATTACTGCCAGTCCTTGCTTAAGTTTAAAGACATTTGCGGCAAGTAGAGCTTTTAGAATGCCGACCAATAGCACGATTGTTTTTGACGTTACATTGCAATATCAACCTTCGGTAAATATAAGTTTTGGCGCTTCTTTTTCAGCGCAAAGATTTACTTCATTTGATAAAAGAAACAGTGCTTCTGGAAAATCATATTTTATCACCACACTATATAATCCAGGCATATTGGCTTCATATTGTTACCCCATATCAACCAAAGTAAACTTTTACGCACAAGTAAAACTCAACTATCAACTATCAAAACTTCAATATCAATATTCTGACAATGCAAGCGGAGTTACAAGCAGAGTAACGCTTCCCCTGCAAAACCCAAATCAATTTAACTTGCAATTTGGATTGGGAGGCAACTTCTATATTTCTAAATATATTGGATTTCATCTTGAGGGCGCAATTGGCAATCCATACATGATTAAGATTGGAATTAATTATCGTTTCTTTAGCGGTGTAAATAGTGTTGCAAACGAGAGAAAAATTGAACGTGTTGAGCCTTTAAAAGGCAAGCCCATTTATAATTGATTTACTTTAATAATTAATATTTTGAACCACATACAACAACAAATACAATCATCCATAAATTTAAAATTGCATTTACTTGCGGATGAAATTTTGGTAGAGAAAATTAACTTGATAATTACAGAAATTACTTCTGCATTTAAAAAGGATAAAAAAGTTTTGTTTTGCGGAAACGGTGGTAGTGCAGCCGATGCGCAGCATTTAGCCGCAGAGCTTTCGGGAAGATATTATTATGACAGGCCACCTCTATATGCCGAAGCTTTACATGTAAATACATCATACCTAACCGCTGTTGCTAACGATTATTC
>CANJJP010000331.1 GCA_947474485.1 Bacteroidota bacterium
CCTAATATAGAATTACTAGCCCATGAAATAAGGGCACAGCATAATCTTCAAAGCGATGAAGGTTTGCAGGAAAAATGTAAAACATTTATTGCTTATATAAATGAGCATAAAGCTGAGCTAGAAACTATTTTGCGTAGTTATAGCTCCGAAACACAAATTGCATACAACGCTGTTGGATTAAGCAAACGTTATTATTCGGGTAACTCACCATTTTATTTGCAACCTTCTTCCATACAATTAAAAACGGGGCAAATTACTGGAGTAGTAGGGGAGAATGGAAATGGCAAAACAACTCTACTGCGCATTATAGCTGGGCAATTGTTAAGTGATACAGGTGAAATAGAATATCCAATACTTGGATTAAAAGGTGGTGATTGGTATAAGATTAAAAATCAAATTGCATTTATTCCCCAACGTATGGATAAATGGCATGGCACCTTAATAGATAATCTTCGCTTTTATGCAACTATACACGGTATTAAGGATTTAGAAAACAACAAACAAGTAGAGTACATTTTGCACCGTTTAGGTTTAGAGCGTTTTAGAGATTTAAAATGGAGTGAAATATCGAGTGGTTATCGTTTGCGTTTTGAGCTAGCGAAAATGTTGATGTGGCGCCCTAAACTATTAGTGTTGGATGAGCCTTTGGCTAATTTGGATATTAATGCACAGCAATTGTTTTTGCAAGATTTAAAATTCATTATTAAATCGGTTCGTTATCCTCTAGCTGTTATTTTAAGTTCACAAGCCTTGCATGAGATAGAAAGTGTTGCTGATAATATTGTATTTATCAAACAAGGACAAACCTTATATAGCGGTTCACAAAAAGCATTTGGCGAGGAAAGAACTTGTAACACCTTTGAAATATCTGGGAATTTTGAAAGAGCGCAGTTAGTAGATGTGATGAACTTAATCCCACAATCTAAAATAGAAGATAGTGGAACTGTTTATATTATCTCTGTTCCGCTTGAATTAAGCGCCGAAGAGTTTTTACAAACGATTTTAATGAATAAGATTAGTTTAAACTATTTCAGAGATATCAGTTTTTCTACACGTAAATTATTTAAAAAAGATTTTTAATATGTTAAAGTTTTTCGCACCCAAATTTTTAAAACGTTTAGACGATCGTCTGCTTTTAAATAGCCCCATTTTATGGATTAGCAAACTTCACTACGTTGTGTATTACACATTAATTATGTGGATACTAACTGCCATCATTGCTTTTATACTTCCTATTAATTTAAGCGATATGGTAAGTACAGGTATTTATTATACTCTGTTTACCATTATTTCTATCATATTACTTTGTGTATGGCTTTATAAAAATGCCATCTTTAATATTGAAAGTGATTATGGTAATAGAAAGTGGACAGATGAGTACAAGGTTTTCTTTAGTTACTTTTTAAGTGTCTTTTTAATGTTCTCTTCTGCTTATCCTTTTTCAATCATCTATAGTCAGCGTATTGCCAATCAATTAAGTGATGAGCAAATGGCTTCGGATATTAATACCTTAAATTTAGCTGAACCCTTTTTTGTTGTAAATGCTTATCAGTATTTTCAGATACAGATAGTAGAAAAGGATACTGTTCATTATGAAGAAACGGATTCATCTTATGTTGCAGCAGCTCCAAGCTATATCTATAAACATGATATTAATCGTTATGTATCTTGGAACAAATACACACCATATCGTTTAGTAACTGATAGTAATTTAATTGATGGTGTTTTAACTGCCACTGAACAAGAAAAATTATTTAAACAACTTAGATCAAATGATGCAAATGCATTGCAAGCTATAAGTGATTATATGATGGTATTAAAACGTTACCAGGTTGAATTTTCAGATAGAGACCCGCAAGTAGTTTTAAAAAGGTATAAGGAACTTTGTAAGGAACCAATAGAGAATTTGACTTATGATGAAAGGTATGATTCGAAAAATGGTTACTACTATGATAACTATCGCATGGAAACCATACTGCGTAATGTTAGTGATGCCAAGTTTGATGGTTTGTTTGTGTTTAAATGGGAGTTTAATCTATTTATGTTTTATTTAGTTTTCTTCATCACCCTTATTTTTATGTTGTTTAAGAGTGTTCGCTGGCAGCAGTATTTAATAACGGTTGTTAGTTTTATTGTAATACCCATTTTACTTTTCATCTTAACCATGATATTAAGTTGGGGCAAGGGCAATGATATGGAAACCTATTTTATGACGGGGACACTTTTAATTTATTTTGTTGCTGTTGGATTCTCTATTGCCTTTTTTGTAAATCCTACAAAGTTTAGTGCATTTAAAAATATTTGCATGCAAATTGTTTACGTGTGTACACCTTTTGTATTTGTATATTTTGTGTTTTATTTAGATGAGAATACAAACGTTTTTCATAAGGATAATTATTATGATTATGCATATGCTTATCCACAAACGGAGAATGGAGCAGAAGCAATGGTTTCTTTATCTAATGTATCAGAAACAACAGGAGACTCAAGTGCCTTAGCTAATGCTTTATTAAAGCAAAATCAACTACAAGAAGCTATTAGAGAATCAGATTATCAATATTATCGACAACTATTCCAAAATTGGATTTGGGGCTCTATTGCTTTTGGTTTCATTTTCCATATTGCGTTCTTTATGGTATTTATGAAACAGCAGTTTTTGAAAATGAAGGCATTACCTAGGAATAGGTAGTGATGCTTTTAATTTTCCTTCTTCAATAAAAAAGAGGCCTGTAAGCCGGGTTCTGTTCCACACCTAAGTATGGCTTCTATCATTTATCTGTTACGCCGAAACGTAATCAATCAACCTACCCACTGTAATATTGTTTTGCAACAAAGGGAGCGAGCAGCCCCACAATTACAGCCTATTTGGTCTTTCAACTTCCGAGGTTTTCCCACTGCATCGTTACCTTTGCAATCGTGAGCTCTTACCTCACGTTTTCACCCTTTCCGCGCCTTGCGGCGAGGTGGTATAGTTTTCTGTGGCACTTTCTGTCTTCAGTGTTAGCTGAATCCCATTTTTATCAAATGGCGGAACGCTCTGTGTTGCCCGGACTTTCCTCCCTCTCTTTCGAAAAGGCGATAGAACGGCCTCAGTGCAAAGATACGATAATTATTTTGCGGTGATGATGTATTCAGCTACTGCTTTACCATCTAAATAAATGGTAACATCATGTTTTCCTTCTTTTTCGAAGGTAATGGAGAAGGAATTGTTTTTTAGTTCAACCGGGGCAATGTACTTTTCAGTGTCTAACAAAACATGAGCACTAGTAATTTTATTTGAACTCTTAGTTGTAAAACTAAAAGTAAAGGGCTTACTTTTTTTTAGTTTAAACTCGCCCTTGTTCGGGCTAATACTTTCAATACCTAAATGAAAATAATCAGCATACAACAATGGTGTGCTCGAGAATTTCTTTTTAGAGATTGGTTTCTCAATCAATTGGTCTTCCTTCTTTTCTGGTAAATGATCTAAAATAAATTTCTCAGGTGGAGTTAAAAAATAATGTTCATCAAAATCTTTTTGAAATTTACGCGTAACC
>CANJJP010000332.1 GCA_947474485.1 Bacteroidota bacterium
GCGGGGAAATAATTAAGGAATAAGAGCAAAGAAAAATTATTGCAAATAAACTAATTAAGGCCAGAGCTAATCGCTTCATTTCTTTAGAATATAATCTTTAGTAACTTCTCCTTTAAATCCAAAATCAAAAATAATTAGGTCTTCTTTATGGTCTTTATAACCATTACACGCAACTGTAATTTCATATTTACCAGGAGGTAAAGCCATGATATAAGTTCCAGTTGAAGGATTAACCTTAAAGTATTTTTCCTCTTTCGACTTTTTATTAACTAAAGTAATTTTTGCTTCTGTAATTGCTGCATTGGTTGTATCCAAGTCATCAACCTTGCCTCTAAATACAGTTATTTTTTGTTCATCATCTTCAAACTTAATTCTATAAATATCCAAATTCCCCAATCCGCCCGGCCTCCAAGCACTAACATAAGCTGCTCTATGATCAGCAAAAACATAAATTTGTTGTTCGTCATCAGGCGTATTAACAGGATAACCTAAATTTTGTGGCTTTCCCCAAGTTTGTTCTTCTTCATCCCAAACAGATTTAAATAAATCAAAACCACCCATACTACTATGCCCTTCAGAAGAGAAATACAATGTTTTGCCGTCTGGTGTTAAATAAGGAAAATCTTCTTTATACTTAGTATTAATTTTGGGACCAAGGTTTTGAGGCAGTCCCCAATTTCCATTTGGTATTTTTTTGACCATATACAAATCGGTTTCACCAAAGCTTTTATCATCTTTTCTTGAGAAAAAAAGAACTGCTCCTTCTTCTGTTTCTAAAATAGTACCTGCATATTCTTTTGCGTTATTTACACTTTCACTTAACTTTTCTATTTTAGTATAAGCATTGCCTCTCTTTTGTGAAACATACAAATTTTCAACTTTATCGGCATCAATATGATCAATGTATACAATGAGTTCGCTTCCATCAGGTCTTAAACCAACAATCTCTTCATCTAAACTTGTATTTACTTGCGAACCCAAATTTTTACATTTATCCCAATGTCCTCCTTCTGCTATTTGACAAAAGAAAATATCAGAAGAATAATATCCATCAGATTCAACTTGAGTTGCATGTCCACCTTTTCTTCGTGAAGTATAATATAAAGTTTGCTCATCAGCTGTTACAAAAGGAAAATAATCAGGGAACTCAGAATTAACCTCTGGACCTAAATTAGTGTAAGTAACATTTACAGGGAACTTAATTAGTTCCTTTGCATTGTTTACCATCATAATCTGATGGTCAGTTTTTTCAATTTCCTCTTTGTTTTTTGCAACTAAGGTTTTGTATTTTTCATAGGCTCCAATCGCTTCGTCAAATTTTAAAGCTAAATGATAAGCGTTTCCAAGAAAGTACCAAGTATCTATTGGACATTTAGCGTCTTTTGAAGCTGTTTCGAAATATTTGATCGACTCCTTTTTATCTAAAAAAGTACGCAAATAACAAACTCCTAATCTATAATTGTATTCAAGGTTTTTGGGATCATTTGAAATTAAAGCTTTGTAAAAAGGCATTGCCATTACATAATTGTAATGTTTGTAATGTAAATCCGCTTGTTCTGGGTCAACAGCCACTTTTTTCAAAGGCTGTGCAATTGACACAAATGAAAACACAATAAAAGCAACGGTTGCTATTTTTGTAATTCTACACTTCATGCTATTATTCTTCGCCCTCATTACTGCCACAAGATATAAATTTCGTGCCAAAAATTCAACTAATCGTTAATTATCTATTTTTAGATAGTTTATGAAGGGTTTCTTTATCTTTTTGGCTTAAACTATCGTAACCTGATTTATTGATTTTATCAAGCAATTCATCTAATGTTTTTTCCTGTATATTTTTGTTGTAATTGTAATCTTCGTCGGTCATTCTGGCTTTGTGAATTACTTTTAGTTTGGATTTTTTCTTAAATAAACGATCAAACCAAGCGCCGATATCAACTCTATTTTTAAGCTGCATACCGTAAATCATTCCAAAAATTGCCCCGCCTACATGCGATATTTTTCCACCCGTATTTATTGAAAAATCAATTAATGAAAAAAGAACAAATGCAACTGTAACAACCCATTTAAGGCGAACTTCTCCAAAAAGGAATACATTAACCAAGGTGTTTGGAGCATAAAAACCTAAGGCAACTGCAATTGCCATTACCGAAGCAGATGCTCCTATTAAATAACCTCCGAGTTCAGGAACAAAAAGAGAGGTAATAAAAAACAATAATGCGCCCGCTACTCCACCAAAAATATAAACAAATAGCAAACGTTGATGCCCAATAATTACATTAAATAATTGCCCCATAAAAAACAACCACAACATATTATAAAACACGTGCGATAAATCGATATGAGAAAACATGAAAGTAATTAAGCCCCAAATATGAGTTAGAAAATCGATTGGGTCAGAATGAACAGAAGTGTATAATGCAAGGTTAACTTTACTTAAATGCAAGGTTAAATTTAAAATTAGAAAAATAGCTGCATTAATTATTATCAACTGCGTTACTATTGCAGAGGATTTAAAACTTGATTTCATGTTTTCTAAAAACGACATATACCTTTTAACTGAATCAATAAAAATTTGTTCGGTTTTTCTTCCACAAAATAATCATAAAAAAGCCGAATAACATTCCACCCAAATGTGCAAAATGTGCCACATTATCTCCTGGTTGATTTGCAATACCCGAAATTAACTCGAACGCACCATAAAGAATAACTAAGTATTTTGCTTTTATTGGAATAAAGAAATAAATGTTTAATATCGTGTTAGGGAACATCATTCCAAAAGCAAGCAATAAACCAAACAAGGAGCCTGAAGCTCCAACAACTACATGCGCATTTAAATATTGCTCCTTAACCATTGTTAAAAAATCATGTGCAAGAAAAACAGCATGTGATTCATCACCTGATAAAGCTTTATTGTATTCTTCTACAAATGCAGGGAATTGAGAATATAAATCTGAATTTAAATATCCACTTAAACCTCCATTATTAAAAAAAGCACTAAGTTTTTCCAGGTCATTTGACTGAATTAAACCATTAAATGTTTCTGCCACAGGCTGCACTTGTAAATAAAAAACCAAATACTGAATTAACGCTGCTCCTAATCCCGTAATTAAATAAAATATCAAAAATCTTTTTGCGCCCCATACATTTTCAAGCACCGAACCAAAAGTCCAAACAGCAAACATATTAAAGAATATGTGTGTAAAATTACCATGCATGAATATGTAAGTAATAAACTGATGTGGCTTAAATAATTCTGATGAGTAATAATGCAAACCTAAATAATCCGTCAAGTCAATTCCCGACTTTAATTTCAACAATTCTGTTGCAAGAAATACTATGCCCGAAATAATCAGAATGTTTTTTACCACTGGTGGCAAAACTTGAAAACGTGATGGTCTGAATTCTTGGTATCCCATTATCTTTTCTTAAATAGTTTATCTATTTCAGTTGCGTTAATTTCTGAAATAATGTTTTTTCCTGAAGGTGAAAATGAATAATCATCGCAAGAAAACAAATGTTCTATTAA
>CANJJP010000333.1 GCA_947474485.1 Bacteroidota bacterium
ATTCTTGCATTCTACATTATATCACCAATCGCAAAAAGTTTGAAAACCCTGAAATGCTCGTTGTTGATGCGGGCGCAGAATATCATGGTTATACCGCCGATGTAACGCGCACACTGCCTGTTAACGGAAAGTTTAGCAAAGAGCAGGCGGAAATATACAATATCGTGCTAAAAGCGCAGGAAGAGGGTATTAAAGCTTGCAAAAAGGGTAACAACTTTAGAGACCCGCATAATGCAGCTGTTGACGTTATAAAGAAAAAATTATTGGATTTAGGGATAATCACTGACCCAAACGATTTTATTAAATACTTTTTTCACGGCACATCCCATTATTTAGGCTTGGATGTGCATGATGCGGGCACATACAGCAAACTAAAAGTAAATAGTGTAATTACAGTTGAACCTGGAATTTATATCCCTGTAGGCTCTCCATGCGACAAAAAATGGTGGAATATTGGAATTAGAATAGAAGATGACGTTCTAATTACCGATGGAGAACCAGTGGTCATGTCGGGAAAATTGCCGAAAACAGTGGCCGAAATAGAAAAATTGATGAAAGAATACGGAATTTTAAAGAAAAATTAGGATAGTTCCAGAAAAATAAACTACATTTGCACCCCTATTTAGGTAAAAATTATTAACAATGGCAAAGAAGCAAAACAGAATCCAAGTTATTTTGGAATGTACTGAGCACAAAACTAGTGGATTGGCTGGAACAAGCCGTTACATCACTAAAAAGAACAAAAAAAACACTCCTGAGCGTATTGAACTTAAAAAGTACAATCCAATCATGAAGAAAATGACTGTTCACAAAGAAATTAAGTAATAATAGTTTAAAGATAATTAGTCATGGCTAAGAAGGTAGTTGCAACGTTAAAAACAGGAAAAGGTAAAGATTTTACCAAAGTTATTAAAATGGTTAAGTCGCCAAAAACAGGTGCTTATTCATTTAAAGAGGAAATTGTGCACAACGATCATATTCAAGATTTCTTAAAATCTAAATAAGATTCGATTTAATTTTTGTACAAAAAGCTTCTTCCCAACGGGTTGAAGCTTTTGTAATTTTAGTAAGTATAAGAAAATGGGAATTTTTAGCTTTTTTAGTAAAGACAAAAAAGAGTCGTTAGATAAAGGTTTGGAAAAAACGAAAGATGGTTTTTTCTCGAAGCTTGCTAAGGCCGTTGTTGGAAAAAGCTCTGTTGATGCAGAAGTCCTAGATAACTTAGAAGAAATTTTAATTAGCTCAGATGTTGGTGTAGAAACCACCATTAAAATAATTAATCGTATTGAAGCACGTGTTGCAAAAGAAAAATACGTTAGCACGGCTCAATTAAACGGAATATTAAAAGAAGAAATATCCACTCTTTTAACCGAAAACAATAGTAAAGACGAAGTTGAATTTACTGTTCCTGAAGGAAAAAAACCTTATGTAATAATGGTAGTGGGCGTTAATGGTGTTGGTAAAACAACGACTATTGGTAAGTTATCTCACGCTTTTAAACAAAGCGGTAAAAACGTTTTATTAGGTGCTGCAGATACGTTTAGAGCTGCTGCTGTTGACCAACTTACTATTTGGAGCGAGCGTGTTGGTGTTCCAATTGTATCGCAAGGTATGGGTGCAGATCCAGCATCGGTTGCATTTGATACATTAAGTTCTGGCTTAGCAAAAGGAAGTGATGTAATTATTATTGATACTGCAGGTCGTTTACACAACAAAGTAAATTTAATGAATGAGCTTACCAAAATTAAAATGGTAATGCAAAAAGTTATTCCTGATGCACCACACGAAGTTTTATTAGTGTTAGATGCATCCACAGGACAAAATGCAATTGAGCAATGCAAACAATTTACAGCTGCTACAGAAGTAAGCGCATTGGCTTTAACTAAATTAGATGGAACCGCTAAAGGTGGTGTTGTTATTGGGATCTCTGACCAATTTAAAATCCCAGTTAAATACATTGGTGTTGGTGAAAAAATGACCGACCTACAAGTGTTTAATAGAACTGAGTTTGTGGATAGCCTTTTTAATAGCTAATTATTGAAATGTTGAATTAGTGAGTTATTGAATTGTTTATATTTTCAAACCTCTTCACATCCAACTCCAATTTCTTTTTTTTCCATAAGAATAACGACAATTTTATTACCTTATATGGTATTTAATTTCATGAAATTATACCAAATTGAAATATATCGCAGACCTATTTGTTGGTTTTTTTCTTTATAATTAGTCTGTAATATATATCATATGTCAAAAGCGTTAATTGTTAATGTAAAAGAAACACCATAATAATTTCTGAATGTTCATACAACTATATTGTCTCATGTATAAATTGGCTATCTAATATTTGTATTTGGTATTAGTGCATTTCGTTTCCATTTTATTACATAGTTTGTTGTGAAATTTCTTCTACATCAAAAATAAAGTCATGATCTTTTAATGCTGCAAGTTTGAATACTTAAATGTTTCTAGTTTAATTTATTTTATACTCGTCAAATCCAAGTAATCTCCACTCTCATGCCCTGTTGTAAAATGTAACTCAGCTTTGTGTTTTAAAAATATTTTTTTGTCCAATGAAGTTCTAATTACTTCATCTAAAATAAACGCAGAGTAGGCTAAGGGTAAAATCCAATCTAAGAAGTAATAGTCTGTTTTATCTTTTTCAATCAAATCATTTATTTCATTTAAAATAGCTGGAACAGCATATCTGTTTCCTGGAAGATAAGATGGTGTGCTTGTCCAAATGATATCATCTTTGCTGTAAGTATCAGCTCCAGCTAAATAAATAACATACATTTCTTTTCCATCTTGTGTATGTTTAAACATACCAACCCAAAGTGCAGAAACCGTTTCTGGAAGTGGCGATTTAGTTACTAAATCCTGAAGCCAATCTTTCAATACTTCTTTCTCAGCAGCTAAATCAAAATTTTTTAATTTATCCCAATATGTTTTGGGCGCTTTTTTTTCGTGAAACTCAATTAGCTTTGTCCAAGCATCGTTAACGGGTATATGAGCATCAAATAGCTTTGTAAGTTGTTCCCAAGAAATTTCGTGATCGAAATTGTTTTTCATATTCCTATTAGTTTGTGTGAAGGTAAGGTTTTATTACTAATTGTTTTAATTCAGTTAGTTTGCAAGTTGAGCCATTCTCCGACCAAAAAACACTTTTTGAGGGGGAACTTTAGGAGCGATTACTTTACTTACGACATGGAAAATAACACGCTGTTTTGTCCATCAGAAAAACCAAGCATAACATTGGAACAAGTAAACGAATAAACAAAAGTGACCAAGTTACTGAAGTAACAGTTTACAAAGCTATCAACTGCACTGCTCTGCGCTAAAGGAGATGTGTTATAAAAGCAAAGGTAATCCTCGAGTAGAACTTAATCACACACTCAGAGACTATGAAACAAAAGTAAATGAACTCTTAAAAAGTGAACAAGGAATTTATCATCGCAAAAACTTCAAACGATTTAACTTACAAGGTATCAAAAAAGTTGAAATTGAAACAGGTTTAATCGCATTAGCGCA
>CANJJP010000334.1 GCA_947474485.1 Bacteroidota bacterium
ACCAGCAAATGCTGCCTTATTTGTTGTTCTATCAATTTTACATAAAGCTATATCCATACCATCACGTAATTGATAGCCATCACTCGAAGTTTTTAGGGCTGTGGATGCAAGTACACTTAAGTAATCAAGTAATTTACTTGGCTCATCCGACTTGCATTCTTCAAATGTTCTTTCTAATAAATTGTTAGCTACAATACTTAAAATTGCTCCAGGCACACCATGTCCAGTGCAATCAATAGCAGCCACGTAAACAGCATTGCCTACTTTTTTTGCCCAAACAAAATCTCCACTTACAATGTCCTTAGGTTTAAATAATATGGTTGAACTTTCTACAACATCTTTTATTTCTTTATGCCCTAATAATGAACTTTCTTGAATTCGTTTTGCATAGCGAATAGAGTCGGTAATGTCTTTATTTTTTTCAGCAAGTTCTGCATTTTTAATAGCTAATTCTAAGGTGCGCTCATCAACTTTTTTCTCTAAAGCAGCTTTAGCTTTTTTAAGCTTTGTTGTACGAATTTTATCGAAAACGTACACTGCAAAAAATACAAATACAGCGACTAACACATAAAAAATGGCCGTTTGCCAAAACGGTGGTTTTACTGTGAACACATAATTTGTTGGCTCACTCCAAACACCATCATTATTGCATGCTTTTACTTTAAAAGTATATTGCCCCGCTGGCAAATTAGTATATGTAGCTTCTTGCACTAAATTGTTAACGGGAACCCAGCCTCTATCAAAACCTTCGAGTGTGTATTCATATTTTACTTTCTCAGGATTAGTTAATGAAACGCCAATAAATTTAAATGTGATATTGTTTTCGTTATACTTAAAAATATTTTCAGCAGGGAAAACCGTATCTTGCAAATGCACTTTAATTCCTAATATAGTAACAAGAGGCGCAGCTGCGTTTGGAATATCTTGCTTTGGATTAAACTTAACTGCTCCCATTATTGACCCAAACCAAATGTTTCCAACTTTATCTACACAAGCTGAATTTGGATTACACTCAACTCCCATAAAACCATCATTGCGTCCGTAAAGAGTAAATTTATTTTTCGCCACATCAAATTTTTCGATTCCATGATTGGTTCCCATCCAAATATTATCTCGAGCATCTGTAACTATTGAAAATGGTGACTCACAATTTAATCCTTGTTTGTTATTGAAATTATAAAAATTCTTTCCATCGTATTTATACAATCCCCCGCCATAACAACCAAACCAAATATTTCCTTTAGAGTCTTCATTAATACACAAAATAAAACGATGCTTTAATCCGTTTGATTCATCGTATCGTTTAAAAGTAGTTCCATCATACACACACAGGTTGCCACCTAATGCGCCAATCCAAAGCAATCCTTTTTTATCTTTAAATATTCGATAGATATGATTTCCACCTAAACCATCGTTTGTTGTATAATTTCTAATTGCACCTGTTGCAACAGTAAGCTTGGATGCACCTTCTTTAGTTCCCATCCAAATGTTTCCATCCTTATCCTCGGTAATAGAATAAACCATGTCACTTGCTAAGCCATTTGCAAGACTGTACTGAACAAATTTATTAGAACCTGACGCCAACTTAAATGCCCCTCCAAAACCTGTTCCTACCCAAATATTACTTTTTGAATCTTCAAATATAGAGAGCACAGTGCTTGAGTTTAAACCTTGCTTTCCATTAAACTCTTTTATTGTGCGCGAAGTTATATGTCCGTCTTCATCATATTTTAATGATAATTTCGCCAGACCGCTATTTGTACCCGCCCAGATGTTTCCTTCTCTGTCGCAATAAGTACTCCAAATAATATTATTTGGAATCGAATCTGCCTCATCAAAAACTTGCAAGCGTTCACCTCTAAACTGATTAAGACCTAAATCTGTTCCAATCCAAACGCTATTTTCTCTGTCTTCAAAAACTACATTTACATTAAAGTAATTTAGTCCTTGCTGCGTGCTGTATGTTTTAAATAAAACATTTTCTAAACTTTGTGTTTTTGAGCGATCGAGTAATGAAACTCCACCACCTATTGTCCCAACCCATAATTGATTTCTACTATCAGCTTTTATTGTTTTAATAAAATTTGATTTCAAACCATTTGCTTCATTAAAAACATATTGTGATCTGATTGCAGATTCTATATTAGCTAAACTTTTAACTGTTAAGCAAGACAAACCTTTGTCTGCGGAGCCCAGCCACATTTCATTGTTTTTTCCTTTATACAAACAAGTAATGTTTGAGCTAAACAAACCATGCTTTGTTGAAACGGAAATATATGAATTGGGTGAAGAAATTGGTTTTGATTTATCATAGATAACAAGCCCAGAATCTGTTGCTAGCCAAACATTCATTTGGTCATCAAAAACCATATCGTAAATGGTGTTACTTGCTAATCCTTCTTTTGAAGTAATGGAAAACATTTTATTATCTTTAGGGTCGAAAATAAAAACTCCCGCGCCCTCTGTTGCAATCCAAAATTTCCCTGTTTCATCTTGATTAATTGCGCGAATAGATTTAAAGCGAACGTACTGTTCTATATTTAAATTTTCGAATATTTTAAGTTTTGCATTATAGCGTGTAACACTTCCTGCCCAATGCCCAAACCAAATATTATTTTCTTTGTCTTTATAGGAAGTAGTAATCCAATCCTCAGCTAGGCCATGATTTTTTGTGAATGAAACAAACTTAGAACCATTGTATTTTGTTAAGCCTGCAATTGTAGAAATCCAAAGATTCCCTTCATCATCCTGCACAATAGATTCAACCTGATTTTGAATCAAGCCTTGTTCCATACCATAATTAATGAAACTTGTTGTTTGCGCATGTATGCTATTTTGGAGCAAAAAAAGAAATAAAGCAATAATGCTGCAAATCTTATAACATGCAAATTTTTTAAAGCGGTACATTGTATATTTTTAATTCGTTATAATATTGTGCTTCTGTAATTTCTTTGTCGTTTTTATAATAATAAACTAAGCCCCAAGTAAACTTTTCTTTCTTATAAATTGTTTTTGTTTCTCCTTCTGAAACATTAATTGTATATGTACTTTTAACACTAGAATTTTCTATATCAGTACTAATGCCAACCATTTTCTTTTGTTTGTAATCTTGAGGCTTTGGAAATTTTTTAACTGAACTATACTTTAAACTAACCTCATTACCAGCAACTGTTTTTACCAATCCAATCATTTCATGGTTTAAAACACGTGAATTAAGTATAGCTTGTTTTGTTTTTATTTTTTTATCAAATCGTATCTCATCGGCTTTTGCTTTAGTAATAGCTTCTCTTCTCAATATTTCAATAATTTCATTGCTCTCCGCTTTTGATTTCTCTTTCACGAAACTCGTTTGTTTCATTTGTCGCTCATTTTGAGCAACCATTTTTAAAAGTTCGTTTTCGTAATTAGTTTTAATTGCCTTGTTTTGTTTTTCTTTTATTTTCTTTTGTTCGCTTTTTATGGTAAGATTAATTTCCTCTTTAACCAAAGTCTGATTTACTCCTGTTTCCTTTGCGGCAATATTG
>CANJJP010000335.1 GCA_947474485.1 Bacteroidota bacterium
ATTTCTGCATTATAAGGGTTTCCTTTCCATTTAATAGTGCTTCCTGTTTCTACATCAAACTTTTTGTTTATAAAATTTTCAAGTGTAAACAAATAACTACCATCATTAATAGTATAAGTACCAAACATCTCAAACGTACCATTACTGTTAATATCCATATTTATATTTCCACGACCAGTTGCTTTAATTACATCACCCGCTTTTTCATCAAATATTAATTGTATCTCAGCATCTGGCGTTGCTTCTAAATTAAATATCATTTTCAAACCAGATAAATCATTCTTCTCTTCAGTTACTTGGTTTGATGTATCCTTTTTTATAAAAGTAATAAATTCATTATCGGCAACTTCGGCAGGACCACCTAAAGGAATATTAAATTGTGTTCCTTTTTCGGTTTTCACATTAACTTCAATATTTGTTTGGTCGGAATTACCCCAAATACCAACGCTTCCGGTAACAAAAGCTTTTCCATAATAATCAGGATTAATGAGTGGATTGGTATTTAACACCATAAATTTATTGGTGGTAATATCAAAATCAAGCTTAATGTTTGTGAAATTATCGTGGAAAATATTGCCCCATAAAGTAGCTTGTTTACCGTTCATATCAAACAATGAAAGCCCCTCAAATGCAATTCTATCAGGCTCTAACAATATGTTTCCGCTAACTGTATAATAGGTATTTAAATAATCTACTTTTAAGTTTCTAACCGATTCTAAAGAAAGTTTTCCATTAATAATTGGCTTTGTTAGATTACCTGTAATTTTTGCATCACCCGAAATATATCCTTTTCCAAAAGTCAAAATTCCAGTAACAAAAGGCTGAAGAATAGCTATATCAATTGTTTGAAGACTACAATCTATATCGATATTCTCTTCTTTTTTATTAGGATAATAATAACCTGAGAAATACAAATTTTTAAAATTAGGATCGCTTAATGTTCCAGAAGCATATTCTTTCTTAAAACTCCCTGAAAGAGAAATAACATCTTTTACTTTATCGTAAAAACTATTTACTTCACCTGTACCAATTGCTTTTCCATTTATAGCAAGTTTTGAAAAATCAAGGGCAGATGAAAAAACAATATGATTGTAAATATCCGAAACATTTCTTGTACCTGTTACCGAACCATCTATGTCCATACCAGCTGATACCAAAAGAGGATTTAATTGCTTTAATTTAAAATTAGTAAACTTCACCATCAATTGATCTTTCGGATTTTTTGAAACCAACCCTTGAATAGAAACTTGTTGTCCATTATTTGTAAGCTCTAACTCGTTAAAATTAATTAAACCAGTTGTGTCAATTATTAAACGATTTGCCTTAGTCAAAACCCAACTACTATCCGCTACCATTACATCAATTTTCTCAAACAGCACATCTACACCTACACCAGTAAAATCTAATGTTCCATTAAGTTTACCTGCATAATTATTTTTAGACAATTGATTATCCCAATTTAATCCGAAACTAGATTTTTTATCTAATGACTGCGCATCAAAAACAAAATTTCCTAAGTAAACGCTATCAGATAAATTAACACGTGCTGCTGATGTTGTTAAAACTAAATTTGTTGAGTTAGCCGAGTTAACATTTAATTTCCATTGCGATAAACTTGTTCCTTTATAACTCATCTTATCCGAATTACCTGCAATTGAAACGGAATTATTGGAAGCATCAAATTTTCCTTCAACAATTGTATTAGGGGCAATCATTAAATCGGGAAGAAACAATCCGCTTACAAGACTTAGTTTTTTTACTTTAATTCTAAAATCAAAATTATCGTAGTTACGCTTTTGCTTTTGTTCATCCGACTGCTTTACAAATGTTGGATAGTAAACCGAAAACACTTGAGTAAAAGCATTACCTAGGTTCGATAAATTAAAATCACCATTTAACCTTACATCTGCAACACCTGAGTTAAGTTTAATAGTTTTAGGTGAAACATCTTGCTCTAAAATTAAATCGAAAGTACTTAGTTTGTATTCCTTGCCTAAATATTTATAAATAGTATTATCAAAATTTATTCGTCCAGTTAATTTATCAATATTATCACCAGTAAGTAATATAGAAATTTGTGAAGAAAAATCAGAAGCAGAATCTTGCTTAAATAAATTCAACTTTGAAAAATCAGCTTTGTTAACAGTGGCGATAAAATCTAATTCAGGGATTTTATTCACAAAGCTTGCGCTACCATAAAAATCAATATTGGAATTCTCATCTCTACTCTCAAATTTACCATTAAATAAACGTTTCTTAAAATCACCACCAATTTTTATTTGGTTGTATGTGTAACCTTTAAACACAAGCTCACTAAAATTTCCTTCAATACTTGCATCAAGGTCATCCAAGTTTAATCCTTTACCTTTTAATACAACATCCATTGATACGTCGCCAATATCTTTATTGCCCAATAAAACACCTAAATGAAAACTTTGCGTTTTTAACTTACCATGATAAGCCAGCATTTCTTTTGGACTGTTTAAATTAGAAATTCCGACATCAACTCTTACCGAACCAATGGAAGTTTTTAAAGTTCCATAAGCAGCAATATCGTTTATTAAGCCATCAATTTTTCCCTTATATTGAAGTAAACCAAAATCACTTAAGTTTTCGGGAACTGCTAATTTGTTTCCTTTACCGAAAGGAGGTACACTAATTTTAATCAAATCCTTTCTTGTTGTAATCAATTGCTTAATGTCAAAATGTAAATACGTATTGTTTATATCAGGAAAGCCTTCGATACCGAAATCGCCATAAAAACGTGTGTTTGATCCATATCGCAAATCAACATTTTTTCCACGCAAGGAAGCAACTGTTCCTTTAACATTGCCTGAAATAAAAACCTTATCCTCATCTCCCAGTAATTCCGGAACAAAATATGCAATATCTTCAACGCTTACATAACAACTATCCTTTAAGTCAGCCAACATGCTAACCTTATTTACATAATCATTGTATGAATCCCAACCATTAGTTAACATGTAGTATTTTCCTCTTAATAAAGTTTTATCGGTTTTTAAATAAAGCGAATCCAACTTAATATCCATCGGACTAATCTTTACCAATGAACTAAGGTTCTCTAAATTAAATCCGCATGACTCTCTTAATGACAAATCTATTACATTAAACAAAATAGTATCTTCTTCAAATTTTAAATCGGATACTAAGCCGTTAATGTTTCTAATACTTAAATCAGAAAAATTCATTGCTTTAGTTTGAATCGTATCATTCCTATCTGTATATACTAAATCAAGATCGGTGAATTTAAAATTCCCAAAATTAACCTTGAAATTATTTTTTGTATAATCTGAAATAGTATCTTTTGGCAAAAAATAATCTACAAAAAATTGATAGTTAGGAATAGTATCACCTTTATAGGTAATTACTTTAGCTACCATATTTTTTAATTCGATTTGCTGCAAGTCTAATTTATACTCACTATAACTAAATTCTTTTATGTCACAAATAATTTCGGAACCATACAATAGTGTATCTTTATTTAAATCTTG
>CANJJP010000336.1 GCA_947474485.1 Bacteroidota bacterium
ATTTACGAAAAATAAATGAATTTATGTATTAAATATTTGCGAAACAAAGGGTGTTTTCCACCTTGCATTGTTAAACAAAAATGGGGTTAAAATTAGTTCTTTACAAACGAAGAAAGGTTTGTTGAAAGGGTTATGTGGTTTGCATTTCCACCAGCGTGGTATTTTGAAAAGGCATAACTGAAATTAAATTTTGAAACCTTAACTCCAAATCCAAAGCTAATACCAACCAATCCTCCTTTATCAGGTAATTGCATTTCTTTTCTTCGTCGGTAATTATAACCAACTCTTAAATTAAAATTTTTACCCACGTTTATTTCAGTTGCAAAAACTAAATGTCTTAGTAGTTTGTCACCACCTGTTCTAAATTTACTTTTTTTAATGGGTTCATTTGTAAATGGATCAACTGTAGGTTCAGGATTTGCGGGGTCGCTGTATGTTAAGTCCCACCTATTTATGTTTTCGTAATTAATTAAAAAACGAATAGGAGCTTTTGCTAATTTTTTAGATAAACCAGCATTAAAATAAAATGGAAGTTTTTCCTTTGTATTACCCGAATAGGTTTTCCATTGGTATCCCAAATTATTAGCAACTAATGAAATAACAAAATTGTGTTTTTTGTTTTTATACGTTATGCCCGCATCCAAAGCATTTGCAAAAGAAGAGTTGTTGTAATACTTAGAGTAAATGGTTTTTAAATTTATGCCCCACGTTAAACTTGAATCTAAATCACGCGCATAAGCTATGTTTAAATTGTAATCGTTTGCTCTAAAAGTCCCAAGTTCTACTCCGTATTCATCTGTTTCTTTAAATTTTCCGTAGTTCGTGTTTTGTAAGGATACTCCAAAATATCCAATGCTATCAAAGCTTTTAGCATAAGCAAGATGATAAAAATTAATATCAGAAATGTAATTGATATAACTCAATGCCATTTGATTATTCATTGCTTTATTAAGGGCAGCAGGGTTTTGATTAAATAAACTAATATCATCGTCTTTTAAACCAAGTGTATTTCCTCCCAAAGCAGCGGTGCGAGAAGGAACTGGGACATTTAAAAAGGAATAAACAGCTTGACCTCCCGTTTGAGAAAATGCAGAAAAACTACTTGCAGTAATTATAAATATGTATGCTAATTTCTTTAACACAAATCAATAACGAAAGCTAAAGGTAAATATTATATTTATAAGAAATATTTTTAAAGATATAGTAAAACATCTAAAATCTAACTCCTATAACAAGAATATCATCTAGTTGCTCAATTCCAAATTTCCAATCTTCCATAAATGTATCCAAATAATTTTTTTGTTCTTTCATAGTTAAGTGCTGTATAGATAGTAAAACTTCTTTAAATTTTTTCGTCATTAATTTTTTTCCAGTTTTTCCAAATTGATCAGCAAATCCATCTGAAAACAAATAAAATGTGTCGTTTATTTCAAGTTTAATTTCTGTTTCTTCAAATAGTTGATCATCGTCGGTAAAGCCGCCAATCGCTTTTTTTGTTGCCTTAAACTCTTCTATTTGGTTAGTATTATTTCTAATTAGCCAAAGTGGTCTATTAGCACCAGAATAGTAAATCGATTGTGTTTCCGTATCAATAACAGTTAAAGCAATATCCATCCCATCTCTTGTAGATTCATTATTTCCCGATTGCCTAAGGGTTTTTTTTACCCCTCTATTTAAATTTTGCAAAATTTTTGATGGTTTGTAAGTATCTTGGATAGAACTAATTAATTTTTCATGGCCAATCATGCTCATCAACGACCCAGGAACGCCATGTCCGGTGCAATCTACAGCAGCAATACAAATTAGTTTTTGTTGTTTGTCGTAAAAATAAAAATCTCCACTCACAATGTCTTTTGGTTTAAAAAGGATAAAATTATTTTTAATATTCAAATCAATTTCATCTTGACTCGTAAGCATAGCCTTCTGAATTCGGCTAGCATAATTAATACTATCAGTAATTTCTACATTTTTTTGCGCCAATTCATTCGTTCTTTCTTTTACTTGTTTCTCTAGAAATTCGTTTTGTTCAGCTATTATTTTTTGTTTTTCCAACTCTTGCTGAATTGATTTTTCGGAAAGCTCTTTAACTTGCGTTAATTGATCTTGTAAATTTTTATTTATAAATGAAAAATTACGAGCTTGCTTAAGTACCATATAAATTGGAACAAGAAGCGAAACTCCGGCAATAGGTAATGCAATTAATAACACCAAAACAACCAAGATTATTATTGAGACAGTTGGATTAATAAATGCCATAACTATTGCCAACACAACCAAACCAATTAACGCATACAAAAGAAATTTTCTTATTTTTTTTCTTTTATCATACTTCCTGAAAAATGCTCTTATGCATAAAATAAGGACATCAATAAGTACAACAAGTCCTAGTATAATATTTAAAATTTCTCCTATCGAATAGTTTATAAATAGTGCTATTGATGATATACTCATGCAAATAATATAAATCCAAAAACGCTTTGGTTTTGATTCATAATTAATAAGATAAACTAATAAAATCAGAAAAATATAAACAAGATAGGATAGTATTATTTTAAAAGAATGGGCCCAATGCATGCTTCTTGGGTCGAAAAACCAAGAGTTTAATAAATATATAAGTGGACTAATAGCCATCATAAAACAAAAAAGACTGAAATATAAATTACTTTTATCGTTTTTGTAAAATAGAAATAGAACGAGGTTGATTATTGCAAATGTTAAAAATATACCTAGTCCAAAGGCGTTTAAAGAAGTTAGACCAACGGTTTTAAAATAGAATATAATTAGCCCGCTTTCATAGTCTATTTTTGAGAGTTCAATATATATAGCTGATTGTTTAGATGGTATTGAATTATTATTATCCACTAAAAAATAGTTTGAATAGCGAATAGCAATAGTATGGTAGCCAAGACTATCGAATTCCATTTTTAGAGGAAATCCCATCGGATTGTATAACTCTTCGGTAGCTATACTTTTCCCTATTTTCCCATAACTTTTCACCAGTTTACCATCTATATAAACTTCAGAGGCACCTGATTGAATAATTGAAAAGGTAATCGCTTTATTTACTATAGAATCATCAATGATGAATTTTGTGCGAAGCCATACGTTGCCATTAAATTTTGTATCTAACAAGTCGGAACAGAGTATTGGTGAGCTTAATGAATCCCAGGTTTTATCATCAAAATTTGCTTTCGCCCATTCGGCATTATCTCCATTTTTAAAAAGCCAAATTGTTTTGGAATTCAATATGTCATCGTTTTGTATCGAAGACATAAAAAGTGATACACCTGATTTATTTGTATGTGATACTCCTTGAGAAAATAAAGTATTGCTTAATACTAAAAAAGCAAGTAAAAATTGGAAGTAAATTCTCATTATTTTTTAGTTATTAAACTTTAAAGATAAAAAAATCCCGATTCGTAATGAAATCGGGATTTTTTGTAAAATCTTTTTATGGATTATTTTGTTGCTTTTTTAGCAGCAGGTCTTCCAGATTTTTTGCGTGGACGTA
>CANJJP010000337.1 GCA_947474485.1 Bacteroidota bacterium
ATTACTAACAGCCTTTATAAGCGCAAGCCCATCTAATCCGCCTAAGGGATGATTACTTGCAATAATTACTCCGCCTTCTTTTGGAATATTTTCAAGCCCTTCCCAACTAACTTTCGCTCCTAAATAGTTTAGCGCAGCCTCGTTAAACTCATGTTCATAGGCCTCGCTATACATTTCAATTCCCTTATTGATATGTTCTTCGTGTAATTTCTTTTTTATATAATTAATTACAAAACGAGGCAAAAATTTACCTAAACGAGGGTTTTTTTCCCGAATAACTCCCTCAACATCAATGAATTTCTCTTTTTTCTGTGTCATCTTAAAAATTTAACATGTTCAAAACGTGTTAATAGCGCTACTCGCTTTTTGCTGTGTTTTTACTACAAAAACAATCATTTTATCAGCAATAATAAGCAATTCACAACAACAAAGCACTAAAAAAAAATCATTCGAAAAACAAGTCCGAAATCCAAGTTTTCAACAAAGTGGTAAAAAATGGTAGAGAGTGGTAGGAAGTGGTAAAATTTAGCTATTTTTGACCTGTCTTTCGAAGGATAAATAAATGGCAAGTCTAATAGGTGAATTTGATTGTAAGGTTGACGCAAAGGGGCGTTTTATGTTCCCTGTCAATTTAAAAAAGCAGCTCGATGCAACTTTTGAGAAGGGCTTTGTCATAAACAGAAATTTGCACCAAAAGTGCCTCGTTCTTTATCCAATTGTTGAGTGGGAAAAGCTAAATAAGAAATTAAGTAAGCTTAACCGTTTAATAAAAGCGAATGATGTGTTTGTTAGAAAATTCACAGGCGGGGCAACCGGATGTGATCCTGATAACACTGGAAGGATTTTGTTACCAAAAGCGCTTAATGATTATGCTGATATAAAAGCTGACATTAAAGTTTTAGGAAGTAATAATGTAATTGAGATTTGGGATAAGAAGTTGTACGAAGATTTCTTAAACCAAGATGTAGATATAGAGAAGTTGGCAGAAGACGTGTTAGGCGGTTTAGACTTTAATGACGAAACTGAATGACCTACCACAACCCCGTTCTTTTAAAAGAGTGTATTGAAGGATTGAATATTAATCCGGATGGAATTTATGTAGATGTAACCTTTGGTGGTGGCGGACATTCTAAAAAAATTCTTGAACAACTTAGCGATAAAGGAAAACTAATTGCTTTTGATCAAGATAAACAGGCTCAACAGAATGTTCCCAACGACAAGCGTTTCATCTTTGTAAATCAAAATTTTATGTACTTACAAAATTTCTTGCGTATGCATGGAATAACAAAAGTAAATGGAATTTTAGCCGATCTGGGTGTTTCATCTCATCAATTTGATACAGGCGAAAGAGGCTTTTCCATTCGTTTTGAGGGAGACCTTGATATGCGAATGAATATGGATGCTCCTTTAACTGCTGCAAAAGTAGTTAATGAGTACGAAGGGAAAGAGCTTTCACGCATATTCAGATTGTATGGTGAGATTGAGAATTTCAGAAAACTGGCCGACTTAATAGTTGGTTCAAGAACTGATAATCCAATTAAAACCACGCTTCAGCTGAAAGAGTTAATCACAGCAGTAGCGCCTAAGCATGCAGAGCATAAATATTTTGCTCGTGTTTTTCAGGCATTACGAATTGAAGTGAACAAAGAGATGGAAGTGTTAGAATCCTTTTTAAATCAATGCTTACCCGTGTTGGATACAAATGGAAGATTGGTGGTAATGAGTTACCATTCCTTGGAAGATAGATTGGTAAAGGATTACATGAAGACTGGAAATTGCGAAGGAAATATTGAAAAAGACTTTTTTGGAAACATACACAGGCCTTTCAATTTAATAACACGAAAACCGCTTGTACCGAGTGATGAAGAAATAGAAATAAATAATAGAGCGAGAAGTGCTAAGCTGCGAATCGCCGAGAAAATATAAAGAACAAAGTTGGCAAATAAATTTAAAGAGATACACGAAGAAGAAACAGTAATTGAAGAAGTTGTTGTAGAACAACCGACTCAAAAAAAATCTACTTCAAAAAAGAAAGGTGTACTCTTCAAATCCTTGTCAGCAGTGTTTGGCGGCACATTTTTAAGTAACGATAATGTATTAAAACATATACCGTTCGTATTATTTCTTTCAGGACTTGGCATATTTTATATTGCTAATGGTTACTGGGCTGATGATAAAATACGAATGCAAAGCAAATTGATAAGCGGAAATAAAGAGTTGCGTAGTGAGTATATCTCAGGCAAATCGGAGTTGATGTTTAAAAGTAAGCAAACAGAAGTGGCTAAGGCTGTAGAAAGCATGGGACTAAGAGAACCAATAGTTCCACCAATGAAGATATTAGTTGACTCTGTAAATCATAAATAAAGTATAACTGTTTCGGCAGATAAAAACCGATAACTAACAAGTGGAACACAAAAAGGACATATTGTGGCGGACGTATATTGTCTACGTTTTAATGGTTATCTTCTCGATAGCCATTGTTTGGCGTATAGCTACAGTTCAGTTTGTTGAAGGGAATATGTGGAAAGAAAAAGCTGCTAAGCTTACTACCATGTATGTAGATATTGAAGCTGCACGCGGAAATATTTTTGATGTAAACGGAAATTTATTAGCAACATCACTTCCATACTATGAAGTTGGAATGGATGTAAATGCTCCGGCATTGGTAAAAGATACTTTCAATAAATATCGCGCACCGCTTGCAAATGAATTAGCAAATTTATTTAAAGATAAAACTGCGAAACAATATTTAACGCTTTTAAATAAAGCAAGAACAAAAAAAGATAGATACATAGTGCTTCATCGCAACGTGTCTTACAAGGATTTAAAAGCAATGAAAGCATTTCCTCTTTTACTTAAAGGTAAAAGGGGCGGCTTAGTTTATTTGCAAACTAATAGAAGAGAACGTCCTTTTCAAATGCTTGCCAACCGTACCATTGGTTATGTAAAGTACAATGCAAATGACACAACACGCGTAGGTATTGAAGGAGCATTCGACGATACTTTAAGAGGAATTAGTGGAAAACGTTTAATGCAAAAAATTGCAGCGGATGTTTGGCGCCCTATTAATGATGAAAATGAAATTGAACCTAAAGATGGAAATGATATTTATACAACGATTGATATTAACATACAAGACGTAGCCGAAAATGCACTGTATAAAGCATTAGTAAAAAGCAGCGCTGAAAAAGGCTGTGCTATTTTAATGGAAGTTAAAACTGGAGAAATTAAAGCGATCGCAAATTTAGAACGTTCTAAAAAAGATTCTTCATTTTATCAAGAGACTTTTAACTATGCCATTGGTTATCCTTCTGAGCCGGGCTCTACATTTAAGTTAGCGTCTTTGCTAGCTGTTATGGATGATGGTTATGCAGATTTAGACGATGAATTTTTTGTCGGCAATGGAGTTTGTAAATATTACGATAGAGACATGAAGGATTCTCATGAACCTGAAGCACCAAGACTAACATTAAAAAGAATATTCGAAGTTTCTTCTAATGTTGGAGTA
>CANJJP010000338.1 GCA_947474485.1 Bacteroidota bacterium
AATGCATCTTCAGCCTCAGTTTGTGGCTGTCTATTCTCACGCGCAAATTGTTTAAGAAGTGGGTAAATTTCAAGATTGGCAGTTTGCCAAGAAAATTTATCCCCCTTCTCCCGTGGAGAAGGGCCAAGGATGAGGCTGAATCTCAGACTCGACCCTTCACTTCTTCCAATCCAATATCTCTGAGCTTCTTTTAAACTATCTGTCCAATCAATTTTGTCAAGTCCATCTAACAAACGTTGCGAGTATGCAGTAATACGCATGCTCCATTGTTTCATTAATTTTCTTTCTACCGGATAACCACCACGCTCACTTACACCATCTTTTACTTCATCGTTGGCAAGCACTGTTCCTAATGCAGCGCACCAGTTAACATAAGCTTCACCTAAATAAGCAATACGGAAATTCATTAAAATTTCGCTGCGCTTTTTCTCAGGAAAGTTTTTCCAATCAGCTGGAGAAAATGCAGTCAATTCTTTTTCAATTTCTCCAGTTAAAATATCATGCGTTAATCCTTTAAAACCTTCTGTATCGAAAATATGCATTAAGGTTTCAATAGCTTCAGCTTTATTAGTGCGTGGATTATACCAACTATTAAATAACTGAATAAAAATCCATTGTGTCCATTTGTAATATTCAGGGTCAGAAGTTCTTACTTCTCTATCCCAGTCAAAAGAAAAACCAATTTTATCTAATTGCTCGCGGTAACGTGCAATGTTTTGTTCGGTAGTAATTGCAGGATGTTGCCCTGTTTGTATTGCATATTGCTCGGCAGGCAAACCAAAAGAGTCGTAACCCATTGGATGCAATACATTAAATCCTTTATGACGTTTATAACGAGATACAATATCAGAAGCGATATAACCTAATGGATGACCTACGTGTAAGCCGGCTCCAGAAGGGTAGGGGAACATATCTAATACATAGTATTTTGGTTTTGTACCATCATTACTTGCTTTAAATGTTTTATTGGTAGCCCAGTTCTTTTGCCACTTCTTTTCTATCTCGGTAAAATTGTATTCCATAAGTCAAAAATAAGATGTCGAAATTACGAAAAATAGAGTGACTTAGGGAGGTTTAGGCAATAAAAAACCCGCCCCATCATTCGTCAGGATCATCATGACTGGGGGGCGGGTTTAAAGATTTAGGAGAATTTAATTAGGAGTAAATTTAATTGGGAGATTAAAATAAACAGGAACGTAGTTGTCCCCTTGTTTTCCTGGCTTCCATTTAGGCATTGCCCTTACAACTCTTAATGCTTCTTTAGATAGGCCTTCTCCCCCTGCAACACCTTTTAAAATTTCAGCAGTCGAAATGGAACCATCTGCATTTACAACAAATTTCACGAACACTCTTCCGCCTATTCCTGCTTCTAATTCTATTTGCGGATATTTCATGTTGTTTTGTAGATAGTTGATTAAAGCTTCGGTTCCTCCTGGGAACTCAGGCATTACCTCTGCATAAACTACTGGCTCAACAACAGAGACAGGTGGAGTTGCAACCACTGTAATTGTGCTTGTGCCTGGTCCAACTCCATTTGGATCAATAACATTGCTTGTGTCGCCAGTGGAAGTTACTAAACTTAAACTAGTGTTGGGATTAAGCGGTTCAATTGATTCATTCGTAAATACTGTACTAATTGCAGTTGAAGCTGCACCCGAAGCAGGTTGCTCAATTTTAGGTTGTTCAATTTCCTTAGGTTGCTCCAAGTTTACAGTTACTTCTGTAAATAGTTGTTCTGTTTCAAGATGTTTCTCCATTGGTTTTTCTTTAAAATAATTATTGTAAGCTAAAGAAGAACCAACTAATAAAAGCAAAGAAGATGCAACTATTGTTAGTGCTTTAATCACCGTGTCGTTGTATGCATTTCTAATTGCGTATGCGCCGTAATTTTTGTTTTTGTTTTCAAAAATCATGTCTAACATGTTTTCTGGATTGTTGTTGTAAGTTTTCATACTACATTTTTTTAAGGTGATTAATAAAATAAGTAAAGCGCTTTACTATCTTTCGATTTTTAGTGTTGCGCAGCACTTCCAATCAATCGACAATTCAAAAGTATATATAGCACATTCATAAAACTATATACATCTGTGATGTGGCAGTAACTATTTTTTAAGTGGTAGCTTTTAGGAGATATTTGGTAGTAGCCAAATGGTGAATTGTTGAATTAAAGAGTTGGAGATTTGCGATTGAAATCATTAAAAGAAAGCGCGTACTTGTGCTCCGCCTATATGAATGATGCGGTTTCCAGGAGATTTACGTCCCTCGTAATTAAAGCTTATTTGCAAATAAGCACTTAGGTTTTGTTGGTAATTTAGGTTCCAAGTAAAGTTATCCCCAGGTTTTAATGAGTTTAACATTTCGAAAGCAATTGGCGAGTTTAACACATCATTATATGAAATTCGTAAATAATCGGCGCGCAGTACAAAACTTCCCTTTGATAGTTTGTTGTATTTTAATTCAACTAATATATCATCAATACTTGCTTTTTGATTGCCGTATTCTTTTGCGTTTTTCTTTTCGCTTCGTTTGTAACCAAAACTTGTTCTAAATGCAGTGTTAGGTTGATAAGAAATACGTGGCTCTGTTTCGTAGAACTGAATATTATAATTTCTATTTCCTAAATATGCTGCAAACGAGTTTTTGTTTCCTGCGGTTGAATTAGTGAAAAATCCCCAAGCTTTAGTAAAATTAATTCGTGTTCTTAATTCATGCTGTGTTGTTGTTCTGCTCTCTAATCCATTTACTAATAGTTGTTTTATTTTATTGTCTTGATAATTATAATCAAAACCACCAATTGCAGAGTTTTGATTAAAGAAAAATGCTTGTCTAAACGATGAGTTGTTACTCATTAATGTTGAGTCAGGAATACTCGTATCAAACGGATTATAAATTCTATCGCTACTAGTTGCAATTGATTTATTATCTGTTCTGTAAACTGTTTGTGTTGCAAAGCGCGAAATAAGTTTAATGAACCTATTCGACTTTTCATTTTTGAATACGCTTGGTCGCAAATAAATACTTCCGCTAAATTGATTGTGTGCAGCCTTTACATAGCTATTAGTTGGCGTAAATATTTTAATAAATGTTGCTTGATCGGCGTATTGGGCAATTTCAAATTCATTTAACTCTTTAATTCCATTTCCATTATAATCATTCCAATAGTATTGTCCTTGCCCCGCTGCCACTTGTATAAAGGAGTATTCTTTACGTTGCTCTAATCCATAACCAATTTCATAAAACACATTTCCTTGTATAAATCCTTTCCAAATTTTTGGTGAATATTCTAACCTACTTAAAAGTGTATTGTCAGGTTTATTACTAATTAAAAGTGAATCTAATATTTGCAACTGGCGATAAATTAAGCTCACTTTTATTTGATGATTTCTTATGCTATTAATGTCGGCATTAAAACCATAGTTTTGCGCGTATGCTGTTGATTTTAGTCGGTTGCCACTTGCTCTTTTATCTTTGCGCTCGCGGTAAAAAACTTTAAAAAC
>CANJJP010000339.1 GCA_947474485.1 Bacteroidota bacterium
CCACAACTTTACATTGCCATAATTATTTTTTAGGTTAGAGTTATTAGTATCTGCTCCTAAATTACACCACTCACCCAATACAGAGTTTCCTATGAAACCATCGTGCGCCTTGCTGCTATAACCAAAAACAACTGAGTTATTCACTTCACCACCAACTTTGCTATACGGACCCAATGTTGTTGCACCATATATTTTAGCTCCCATTTTTAACTCTGCATGCTCACCCATAGCAAAGGGCCCGCGAATTAAACAGCCTTCCATTATAACAGCATCCTTACCAATGTAAACATTTCCGTTAGAAGTATTAATTATTGCTGCTTCTACAGATGCACCTTTTTCTATAAATATTTTTCCTTTACCTATATGTTTATTTGATTTACTAAGTGGAGCAGATTTCCTACCTTTTGTAACTAGATCAAAATCTGCTGCGATTGCTTCTGTATTTTTCGAGAAAATGTCCCAAATAAAATTTACTATTAATGGATGTGATTTAGATTCTTTAAATTTAAACTTAGCATCTGATTTTTCAGAGTCAAAATATTCACCATTACCAGTATTAGCAGCTATTACAGTTTTATGATGAATTAAGACTTCATTCTCATTTAAACTATTAATTTCTTTTACTAAAACAGCATCGGGGCAAACCTTTCCATTGATCCACACATTAGGTTTTCCTTTAGTATATTTTTTAGCATACTTGCTTTGCAGGTATTCTTCTGTTTGAAAAGACACCGATGATTTTAATTGCTTTTCCCACTTTTCGGTAATTTTTAAAATACCGAAACGAATTTCTGATACAGGTCGTGTATAAGTAAAAGGCATCAATTCTTTTCTACTGTGATCCTCAAATAAGATATAGTTCATACCTATTAATTTTGTTTAAATGTGCGTATTTTTTTGGTTCAAAACAATACAATTTATCCTTTTTTTGTTAAAATAATAGCTAGAATTAGCATTCATCAGCAATAGAAAAAATCTTTGCAATTAAATCGAGATTATTTTCTTTAATCACTTTTCTTTTCATGCTCATTTTTGGCGTTAACTCACCCGAATCAATCGTCCATTGTGTTGAAACCAACTCCACTCGTTTAATTTGTTCGTAGGGTGCTAATAATTTATTCATCCCACGAATAAAGGCATTAATCTCCTTTTTTAATTCGGCATTTTCAACAATATGTTCATTCGAAACGAAATCGATGAGATTTGTTTTGCACCAATCCTTTACATTTTCAAAAGAAGGCACTATAAGTGCAGAGGCAAATTTTTCGCCCTCCCCAATTACCATACACTGCTCAATTAACCAACACTCCTTCAACATATTTTCTATCATAAGCGGGGCAATGTATTTACCTGCTGATGTTTTAAATATTTCTTTCTTCCGGTCGGTAATTTTTAAGTAGCCGCCTTCTACAAATTTTCCAATATCTCCAGTATGAAAATACCCTTCTTCATCAATAACTTCTTTAGTTGCTTCCTCATTTTTGTAATAACCTTTCATCACCGAAGGACCTTTTACTAAAATCTCTCCATCTTCTGCAATTTTTACATCTAATGAAGTAAGCACTTTACCTACTGTTCCAAAACTAATACCTAATGGTTCCATGCTGTTTACAGATATTACAGGAGAGGTTTCTGTTAATCCATATCCTTCTAATACCGTAATATTTGCACAGCAAAATACACGCGCTAACCTTGGTTGCAATGCTGCACCGCCTGATGCTGCTGCTATAATTTCACCACCTAAAGCAGCGCGCCATTTACTGTAAACTAGTTTGTCGGCAATTTTACGTTTCATCTCGTAAACTGATCCATTCTTTCCATACATCTCATATTCCAAAGCTAAATCCAATGCCCAAAAGAAAACTTTCTTTTTAAATCCTGTAAGTTTATCGCCAGCAGCAACTAGTTTATCGTAAACACGCTCAAGCAAACGAGGAACAGTAACAAATATTTGAGGTTTTACTTCTCGCAAATTATCTGCAATTTTTTCTAAACCTTCTGCGTAATAAATTCCAATGTTGTGATACAAATAAAGTGAACTCAACATACGCTCGTACACATGGTTTAATGGTAAAAAGCTCAGTGCTCGGCTCATTTTATCGAAAGGAGCAAATTTATCGCAGTGCTTTACATTCGAAATTAGATTTAAATGCGTTAGCATTACACCTTTTGGTTTCCCTGTTGTTCCTGATGTATATAGTATAGTAAGTAAACTGTCTTCGGTAATAGCATCTGAAATTGATTTAATTTTCGATTTTAAACTATCTCCAACAGCAGGACTTTCGATTAAACTTTTTCCTTTTGCTACGAAGTCACTAAACTGCTTAACTCCATGCACCTCTTCATTAAAAGTAAAAACATGCTTTAGTTCAGGTGCTTCTGGTTTTATTTGATCAATTTTTTTTTCAATGTCTTTTGCCGAAAAGAAAACAGCTTTAACACCTGAATCCTTTATAATAAAATCCATATCGTGTAAGCTTGCTGTAGGGAAAATAGGAACAGTAATTACATCAATTTGCTGACAACCAAAGTCTACAAAATTCCACTCTGGGCGGTTATTGGCTACAATTGCAACTTTATCTCCTTGCACAAGTCCTAAATCCAACAAGGCTGCACTAACGTAATCAACCTGTTGTTTAAATTCTTTTCCCGAAACTTTTTTCCACTCCTTATTTTCTTTAGAAGCTAAAATATCTGGAGCGTTTTTTTCCGCAACCTTTGTAAGCAAATCAAATACACGTGTAATCTCCATAAATCAAATTTGTGATATAAATGTAAAATAAATATTACAGTTTAAATCAAATAATAAAGAAAGATATTGGACTTTACTCACAATAAATAGTAAATTATCTGTTTATTTGAGTTAGCTGTAAACTGTATTTTTTTGTATTATTGATTTCTGATAAAAACAATTATGAAAGACTTCTTAATAAATGGTAACTACATACTTCCAGGTGAGAATACATCTGTTATTCTTAACACCTACAAATTACCTACAAAAACAAGCATTGAAATACCTGTGCACATTTATCGCTCAAAACAAGATGGTCCAACCATTTTACTAAGTGCAGGAATGCATGGCGATGAAACCAACGGAATAGAAATTGTACGTAGGATTATGACTCGCCCAGAGGTGCACAACTTAAAATGCGGAAATTTAATAGTACTCCCTGTAATTAACATCGTTTCATTTTTGTTTGGCTCACGTGATTTACCTGATGGACGTGATTTAAATAGATGTTTCCCCGGAAATAAAAATGGTTCGTTTGGAGCACGCATTGCTTATGATTTAATGAAAAGTATTATTCCGTTAATTGATTTTGGTGTTGATTTTCATACAGGAGGGGCAAAAATTAATAACTACCCGCAATTACGTTGTGTATTTAATTTCCCAGATAACGAAGAAATTGCAAAACGTTTTTCTGCTCCATTAATCATCGACTCGGTTTATAGAGATGGTACATTTAGAAAAGAAGCTGCAAAAAAAGGTAAACC
>CANJJP010000340.1 GCA_947474485.1 Bacteroidota bacterium
TAAAATGCATTTAGATTATTAAAAGAGCTTTTAAACCAATCCCAAGCTTTTTGTGGGAGCCAGCCTTGTTACAGACGTTGTCCGACTAGGGCTCGAACCCAATAATTTATCAATAAATTCAATTCTCTCCGCTTTTTCTGAATGAAAAACTTCGATACACCGAAGGTACATCCCAAATCTTAAAAAAGCAAGTCCGAGTTTGTTATTATTTTAACAAATTATTTCCACTGTTTTTCCGGTGGTTTTGCGCTTAGGTGCAGATGTGGAAAAATGAAAAAGCCCCAAATTTCTCTGAGGCTTTATACTTGCGTTAAACTTTACTTCTTTTTCTTGATTGGCAATTTAAATCCAATTTGTTTACGAGGCGATTGTTTCTCCTTTTTTTCGAGGAGCTCGTCGAGGTATTGAAAAACTAACTCGATGTTCTTAGTGTTATTATGTGTTTTCTTTTCAATTTTTTCTAGCGCTAATTGAATTTCGGTGTTCTCTGTAAGCATCTCTCTTATCCGAGTAAATATTCGCATTATCCTAATGTTAACATCAATTGCTCTATCGCTATTCAAAACGCTTGATAACATTAAAACACCATGTTCGGTAAAAGCAAAAGGCATTTTCCTTGTTCCACCCCAACTTGATGTCGCATTTTGCGATTTCAAGATTTCAAATTCTTTTTCAATTTAATTGAAACATAAAATCTTCAGGAAATCGCTTGGCATTACGCTTAACTTGTTCGTTTAATCTTCTCGTTTCTACTTGGTACAATTCCGCCAGGTCTCTATCTATCATTACTTTTTGCCCTCTAAAGAAATAAATCTTATTCATTATTATTTCATCAGGAATTGCAATTGCCATATTCTTTTTCATAAATAGTTTCTAATTTGATGTCGCAGTTTGCGACATCAAATTAGCTATTACAAATCTAATTCTTTTAGTGAAATTATAATATAGTGATATTGAATTTATTTCCTAAACCTTAAAGAAAACGATTGCTTTATTTCAACAATTTCTTTTTCGTAATCTTTCCTATTGTTTACAACCTGTACATTGCATACAAGATGCGCACTTGTTGTTTTTTACTCGCTGTTGTATTGCTTGCTTAACCCGTTTGCGAATATCAAACCCCAAGGGTATATCAAAATACACTTCGTAAGGCGTACGTGGGCGGTGTTTGTAATGTGGGCGTATTTCGTTATAATCCTGCACTACCCATTTTAAATATTCATTAAGCGCTTTTATACTTTCAAATTTCCTATTGCGTAAATACCTTCCTTTTATAGTGCGGTGCACCGCCTCCACAGGTGAGTTAGAAAAACGTATATCCTTTAAGGCTCGTATTTTAGTTAGTTTGTGCTTACTTAGTTTACTAATAAATTCATCTATGTATTTATTGTGGTTTTCTTTGCCGCCATCGGTTACTAAAAAACTATGTTTTTGTGTAGGATGCTGTGAGATAACTTTTAAGGCTTTACTTACCGAGGCGCGCACAATATCAAAGGTATTACGGCTTGATACATGATATCCTAAAATCATTTTAGAGTAATTATCCATAACAAAACTTATGCATACTTTTTGCCCATCGTTTAGGGAATAAAAAGTAGTATCCACATGCAAGTATTCGTTAGGTGCTGTTGCAATTAATCCTTTTGTTTTCAATTGCTTTTTTATCAGTTTTTTCTTTACTCCCCAAATGCGTGCATATTTATACCAACTATATAAACTTGCTACTAGTTTCTTTTTACGCAAGGCATCGCCTTGTATGGAGTTAATTGGCCAATGATCGGTTTCGGGAGCAGTTAACAGGGTTTTAATTTTTTGTACTTCTTTGTTTTCCAATTGTTGCGGATGTCGCTTTATACATAATTGTGTGTAAGAGTCGAAACAATCAAATCGCGCTTCTAATACCCATTGGTAATACAAGGGTTTTGATAAGTTTAGTAAACGCAAGGTTCTATCAATACCTAAATGATCTTTTAAATAATTTATTGCAGTAAGTATTTTTAATTGCGCTTCTTTATTGTTATTTGATTTTTTAACCAAGGGCAAAATAATATGCGATAAGCTAATCCAAGAGCGGGCCATGCCATACATTACTTGTTTTAGTCTTTCGTTTTCTTTTGCAAGTTCAAATGCTTTAAACGAATCGTTAAAGTGATACCTAAATTCGTGCCCGAGGTAATTCCCGTAATCTGCCTTTCGCCATGTAGAAATTGTTGAGTAGGGGATTTGCCTTCTAAAATCGGGAGGCAACACGTGTTCTTTACCAATAGCATAAAGAAACACCACTGCTGAGTCGTACTTGTTTTTCATTTTTTAATTTGTTTTAATGTATATTATAATAGTCCCTATATTATAGGAAATTTGATTTGGTACTAATTTCGCCGATTGGCTTTTGTGTATGAGAGCCCTATCTTTTTAGCTATTGGGACCACTTTAAATTTTGCTGTAATACCCGAGCTGGCCTATATTCAAATAAAAATGGATCATTCTCGGATGAAGTCTCTTGGAATTATTTTAATTCGCGATTCGCGAATTGTGGATTAATTTGTATATTTGTTGTATGAAATAGCCATAAGTCAAATCGCGTAAAAACAAATGAAGATATATGGCGTATTCCAAATGACAACTAAAAAACAATAGCATCTACATATGAAAAAGCATAATGGCATGCGTCCACAGGATATAGTGATTCTACTTAAGATTGTAGCTCTTGATGGGCATGGCTTTCAGTTAAAAGATCTAAGCCAGCAACTTTCCATTAGTTCATCAGAAGTATCTGAATCATTTAACCGATCTATACTAGCTGGCTTAATTGCAGAAGACAAAAAGACTGTGATGCGAAAAGCTCTTTTTGAGTTTTTGGTGCATGGATTACCTTATGTGTTCCCTCAAAAGCCGGGCGCTATGGTAGCGGGTATTCCAACTGCTCATTCTGCACGCCCACTAAATAAAGAATTTAGAAGTGATGAATTATATGTGTGGCCGTATTCAAAAGGAGAAGTAAGAGGTCAGTGTATTGAACCTTTTCATTCCGGTCAAATAAATGCAGCCATGCAGGATCAAAAACTCTACGAATTATTAGCTTTATGTGATGCCATGCGTGTAGGAAGAGCGCGCGAGAAAAGAATGGCAGAAGAAGGATTAAAGAAGAGGATACTGAAATGAGTTATCATACAAATATTGTAAGGTTGAGAGCTGTTGCAAATGCACTGGGCGAATGGAAAGATAAAGTTATTTTTGTTGGTGGAGCAACCGTGAGTTTATATGCAAGCCGCCCTTTAGCAGTAAGCATAAGGCCAACCGATGATGTTGATGTAGTGGTAGAGCTAGTTTCCACTAAAGAATTTTACAATCTTCAAGACCATTTGCTAAAGCAATGATTTAAAAATGATATGGATTCTCCAATTATTTCTAGGTTTTTGCTGCAGGGCTTAAAAGTTGATTTTATGCCTACTGATCCCTCCGTACTCGGATTCAGTAA
>CANJJP010000341.1 GCA_947474485.1 Bacteroidota bacterium
AGTCATTTATTTTTCCTTCTCTAATACCAACAGGAAAAACAGGATGATTTTGTTTTTGTAAAGCAATACTTGCTTTATAAGCATAACGCTCAGGATTGTTTGAAGCGCCTATTACTACTGTTGGTTTAGCCATGTTCTATGTAGTTTAGTTCTTTGCCAAATGTCTCTTCTAAAAAGTATAAAGCAATAAATCCAATTCCAATTATGATTGCACCAGTAACTTGTGTGGCTAATATTTTATCGTCGCTAAATACTGAAGTTAAATAACTAAGTAGTAAGGAAATTAAAATTGTTGAGCCACGCACAAAGTTAGGAGCAGTTGTTGCAGCAGTAGCCCTAATGTTTGTTCCGAAAAGTTCAGAGGCTGCACTTATGAAAACTGCCCAGTAGCCGGTTGCAAATCCGATGAATCCAATTATTGCATAAAAGGTAGCAACCGATTTTCCACCAAACATAAAATACATTACAACTCCTAGTGCAGTTAAACTTAAAAATAATCCCAATGATTTTTTGCGCGATTTTAACCATTGACTTAATAAGCCAGATACAACATCGCCAATGGTTATACCTGCATAAGCAAATGTAATTGCTGTTCCAGCCGAAATTGCTTTAGGTGGCAATCCTAGAAAAACGGAATACTCAGGAGAAAATAAAACGAGTGTACCCATTACATACCAAACAGGCACGGTGACAAAAATAATACATAAATATTTTTTCAAATTTTTTCCTGAAGAAAAGAGTACAAAGAAATTGCCCCGCTTAATGTGATTTTCTTTTTTCAAATGATCAAACATTCCCGATTCAAAAACACCAATACGTAAAAATAATAAAGCTAATCCCATTACGCCACCAATGTAAAATGAATATCTCCAGTACAATGCGCCACCCATAAAACCAGCTACTACAGCACCAAACACACCAACAGTTGCAACAACAGTTGCTCCGTATCCGCGTTTTTCTTTGCTCATGCTTTCGCTTACTAAGGTAATTCCCGCACCTAATTCACCTGCTAATCCAAAGCCAGTAATAAATCTTAATACCATGTACCAATCGGTAGTACTCACCATTCCGTTTACAATGTTTGAGATGGAGTAGGTAAGTATGGAGCCAAACAAAACCGATAGCCTTCCTTTTTTATCTCCTAGTATGCCCCAAAAAATACCACCAAAAAGCATTCCGGCCATTTGCCAATTAAGTAATTGTTTGCCATAAATGGGATTTAGGATTTCTCTTCCTGCTTCAATTAAATTAGGAAATTGAATACGTAAAATTTCTCTTAAGCTTTCTGTACGTTCAACACCAAAAAGTAAAAGGTCGTATATGTCAACAAAATAACCTAATGCAGCAACGATAATGATTTTGTTTACAACCGATTTTTCTTTACCACTCATTATTGTTTTGCTTTAAGCAATTTAGCAGTATAAGATAATTTGTTCTCTGTTTCATTAGATGAAACACGAATAGTATAAACACCTGAGTTTACATTGCTAGTGTTTAATGCATATTGCAAAGGTGTGTTAGCTGAAATGCTGATTGTGTTTTTGTAAACTATTTTTCCTAATAAATCAATCATTTCAATTTTCATTGTTCTGTTGGATGTGGAAGAGATATTTAATTTTATTTCAGTATCAAATGGATTAGAAGATGCAAGTGAAATAGAATTGTTAGCACTAGTTGATGTTGTAATTCCTAATAACATGTTTTTCGCGGCGCAATAATCAGGAATACCATAACCAAATTGATTATTAGGTGTTGCATATAGGGAGGAGCTTTCTTTAATAGCTTGAATGATTTCCATGTTTTTTTTGCTTGGATTTGCTTGCCACAAACAAGCCGCCATTCCAGCGGTAATTGGACTCGAGAAAGATGTTCCATTGCTTGTTGTAATGTTACCGTTGGCATTTGATACAACACTTGCAACACCTTTCGCAACAACATCTGGTTTAACCCTTCCATCTGCGCTTGGTCCAATCGAACTAAAGTTTGCTAAACTTAAACTTGCATCAATAGCACCTACAGTAATTATACTATCAGCGTCTCCAGGAAAAGTAATTTTTGGCCATCCACTTCCTCCTGTGTTTCCAGCACTATTTACTACAATCATTCCTTTTCGTGCGCACATTGTTGCAGCTTTACTTGCAATGGATGTTTTTCCATCTAATTGCGCCAAGGTATGATCTTGCGTTGGATTATCGAATGTATTATAACCCAATGAAGAATTAATAATATCTGCACCAACACTATCAGCAAACTCAACGGCAGCTGCCCAGTTGTATTCTTCAATTACATATTCATTAGGGGCATATTCACTTCTAATTAACCAATAATTTGCTTTTGGCGCAGTACCAACTAATTGCCCCGGTTTGTTGCCACCCATGGTTCCTAATACGGCTGTGCCATGTCCTGATGTGGAGCCCGAGTATAAATCTATTGGGGCAATAAAAGTAAAATCTTTCGTTCCTAAAATTTGGTTATTGTTACGTAAACTATCAAAAGCAGTATGTGTATTTACATTTGCAAAACCTGCATCTAAAACGGCTATTAACATTCCAGAGCCATTATAACCTTGGTCGTGCATACACACTCCGTTCAACATTTCGATTTGATTTAATGAATTTCCGTAGTTGTATAAAGAGTTCGTACTTGTTATTTTTTGACTTGAAGCAGGAAGCTCGTCTATAACTTCAAAATCTTTTTTTGGTTTTTGAATGCTTACTATGCTTGAGCTTGTTACACATGGCAATGCATTTACAGCAATTAAAACACTTGGACTTGCAGTTTGAATAACTATCCCATTAAACCATTTGATTGAGTATAGTACAATAGCGCCTGTTGCTGCAATTTGTGAAATGTAACTTGGATTAACAGGTATATCACTTGAGTTAATTGCAATATTTTGATTCGTTCTTCTTGTGACAGCCTTCGCGCTTAAAAATTGAGTAGGATTACCAACAGTATATGGAGAACCGTTTTTGTCGGAAAGTTGGATGTAATACTTGTCGTTGTTTTGCGCTTTTAGCGTAATGCTTATAAAAAGCAGAACAATAGTAAAAAGCATTATGTTGATTTTCGATTTCATTTACAAAAGAACAAATTTTTAATCGGTTTACAAATGGTAGTCTACAACAGTCATTTTATAAGATACACCTTCATAAATTTGTCCAGGGAATAAGGTTCCATTTACAATTTTAAAAGTGTAGTCTGATACTTCTTTGTATATCATTCCAATACCTTTTGCATACTTTTCTTCGTAATTTTTATAGAAAATAGCAGGCGTTTCTTTTTTCTGAAGAACAGTAAGTGTGTTTTCGAAACTTAGTCCGTTAAGTGTAAGCGCCTTGTCAACCTCGGTGTATTTATATTGCCAATCTCCAATAGTATTTTGAGTGTTTCCATTCCACTTATTGTTTTTAATAATGGGGAAAGTTAGTTTTATATAACGTGTGTTTTCTTCAACAA
>CANJJP010000342.1 GCA_947474485.1 Bacteroidota bacterium
ACAAATTGCTGAATTAGTTGTAAAACCGTGAATTACATTTCCATTTACACCGTATTTTGCCCACAACCAAACTCCATCCTCCTTATACATTACTGCATAACTTTCAACACTTCCACCTGAATTGGAGTAAAGTTCCTTTACGAGTAAGGATGTGTTAGGGAAAACACCTCCAGAAGGAAATTTACCAGCGTCGGTACAAGCAGCGCTGGCAACAAGATTCAGTTTTAATTTATATTGCTTCGATCCGTGCTCTGATCCGGAAGTAAATAATGAATCATTTGTTGCATTTTTCCATGTAACTTTTCCAGTACCATTTTTAATCAAAGCCACTAAAGTTTCATCATCAAAAATTTTCGTCGACAAAGAACCAACATCTTTGGTACAAGCCCAAAAAATAGAACAAAATAGAAAGATTATTAGTACAAAATATTTCATGAAAAAAGATTTTTACAAATTGAACTAAAAAAAACCGTAAAAAGCTAAACATACTTTTACCATTTACTTAGCGTACCAACTCTTTTTAAGGATAACTATTGAGGAGCTCCCGAATTCACCCACTTTTTTAGTTTAGCTATATCGCAATCTGACAATGATAGAGGACCGCTTGAATAAGTTGGTGGCATATCCTTAGTAACAAATACCCTGTTTGCAAATGTGCCATTATCCACTTTCAGCTTAAGTCCAGCATAACTAGTATAATCACCATTAGTAGAACCAGCATTATGACACCCACTTAATGTGCAATTTGTATTCATTACCGATGCAACAAAATTGCCATATGTATAAACTCCACTAGAATCGCATGTTTCCACAACCTTTACTGCTGGAGGAAAACCTACCTCTTTGATGCATGAAGAAGAAATAACAAATACGAACAATGCTAAATAAAGACTTAAATTCATATTAAATTAATTAATTACAATGCGCTTTAGCAAAGTAGAATTATTTTGATTTATTTTCAAAAAGTAGATTCCTTTTTCAATATTTCTATTTACAAAATCAATTCTTTTTTCAAATACAGATTGAGAATTATATTCGTTTACCAATTCCGCAACATGTTTTCCATTAAAATCTATTAAATCAACAGATATATTCCCCTTTTTTAAATCACCAATCTTTACAAAACAAAAATCTGAAGATGGAACAGGATATATTGTTACATTTTTCTCCAAGAAATCATTTACTTGTATCCCAACACTTTGATTTTCATTAACGGTTAAAACAGATTTATAAATTGTATCGCCTGAAGCGTTTCCACTTGAATTGGTGCTATTAAATGCCCCATAAAAATTAACAGAACCTGAACCTGCTGCAGGTGCTGTCCAGTTAAAACTCCATGTCTTAGATCCAACACCAGCAGTACCAGTATTATTTTGATTAATATACTGCACGCTTGTTCCAGCAAGAGTTGTTTCAGTAGAAGTTGAAGTCAACGTTCCTAACGGTACACCGGTTGCTGATTGCGGACTAACTTGAAATCCAAATTTAGTATGCCCAGGATCAGTAACGGTAGCCGTTAACGTATAAGTTGCACCTGGCACGTATCCAGCTGCAGGTATGTTGGAAGTAATCCATCCCGTTTGTGTAACAACTGCAGGGCCAGTATGACATCCAGTAGTATTACATGTTTTATTGCCACCTGCAGGATCTCCAGCGTGTCCAGCGGGTGCACCATTAACTCGCAAGGTTTCATGAACCGAAGGATTTTTATCAAAGGAACTAAATAAAAAAACAGTTAATAAAATTGTTCCAACTGCTATAATTTTTTTCATAAAATTAAATATTATGTAAATAATTTTAACAACAAATATATATTTCACATACCAACAAAACAAATAACTTTAAGGTTTATTTGATGAAATTTTAAGTTTATCGGATATTGATTATATTTAGCCATAATTATTAGACGAAAATATGAACACATTACAAAATTACGCCTACGGCCAATGGATTGCAGGGGCAGATAAAGGACAAGAATTATACAACGCTATTACAGGTGAGGCAATAGCAAATACTAGTAGCAAAGGAATTGATTTTGCTAAAATGCTTGAATATGCTAGAGGCACTGGTGGACCAAAGCTTCGCAAAATGACTTTCCAGGAAAGAGGAATGATGCTAAAAGCATTAGCAACTCATTTACTTGAAAAAAAAGAAGCTTTTTATAAAATATCGTGGGCAACAGGTGCTACACGTATTGATAGCTGGGTAGATATTGAAGGTGGTATAGGTAATTTATTTACTTATGCTTCGCTGCGACGCCAGTTTCCAAACGAAACATTTTGTTATGATGGTGAGGTTGCTCGTTTGAGCAAGAATAATACTTTTATTGGTCATCACATTTGTGTTCCAAAAGAAGGTGTAGCTATTCACATTAACGCATTCAACTTCCCTGTTTGGGGAATGTTAGAAAAAATTGCGGTTAATTTATTTGCTGGAGTTCCTGCAGTAGTAAAGCCTGCAACTGTTACATCATTCCTTACAGAAGCAGTAGTAAAAGAAATTATTGCGAGTGGAATTTTACCTGAGGGTTCATTACAATTAATTTGTGGTAGTGCTAACGGTATACTAGAGCACGTTACAAGCCAAGATGTAGTTACTTTCACGGGCTCTGCCTCAACAGGAAAAATGTTAAAATCACATCCGCGTTTATTAGAAGAAAGCGTTCATTTTAATATGGAAGCCGATTCGCTTAACTGCTGTGTGCTTGGAACTGATGTTACACCGAGTATGCCAGAGTTTGATATATTCATAAAAGAAGTATCGAGAGAAATTACAACTAAAGCGGGGCAAAAATGTACTGCAGTTCGTCGTATCATAGTTCCTGAAAACATGATTGAAGATGTGCAAATTGCACTAGGCAAACGCTTAGCACAAAATGTAATTGGCGACCCAAATGTTGAAGGTGTTCGTATGGGTTCTTTAGCAGGAGCAGCGCAATTAAAAGAAGTAAAAGAAAAAGTAGAGATCCTTTCTAAATCACAAAAAATCATCATTGGTGATTTTGAAAAGTTTGAAGTAAAAGGGGCAGATAAAAACAAAGGTGCATTTATGCCTCCAATTATTTTCTTAAATGAAAATCCTTTCACCAATACAGATTGCCATAACATCGAAGCTTTTGGACCAGTAAGTACAATTATGCCTTACAAAACAATTGATGAAGCAATTGAGTTAAGTAAAATGGGGAAAGGAAGTTTAGTAAGTTCTATCATAACTGCCGATGACCGCATTGCACGTATGTACACCATCGGTGCAGCATGTATGCATGGTCGTATTTTGGTATTAAATGCAGAGTGTGCTAAGGAAAGTACAGGTCATGGCTCTCCGATGCCGATGCTAGTGCACGGTGGTCCAGGACGTGCAGGTGGTGGTGAAGAAATGGGTGGAAAACGCGGGGTATTTCATTACTTACAACGCACAGCGATTCAAGGTTCACCAACAACGATAACAGCAATTTTAA
>CANJJP010000343.1 GCA_947474485.1 Bacteroidota bacterium
CGCGCATCTTTAATCGCTTTTGCTATACGGTCAGAGCCAATGGTGTTATCATCACCTTCTCCGCTTTCGATAGAGCCAACAGCATAAATAACTGCAATTTTATCTCCATTTTTCTCTTTTATTTTTTTGAACGGATTTTCTTCTTCATCACTATTGTAATCTGCAAGTTTTACAAAATTAATTTTAGCAGCGTCTTTAGTTACTAATCTCTTTTTTAACTCAACTTGTACTTCATCTGAATAAAATAAACCATCTACTAGCTTTAAACTAATTGCATCGTTTGGATTTTTAAGTTTTAAATTATCTGCAATGCTGTTTAGTTCATCTTTTGAAATGCCACGCGCTTTCGAAATCCCTTCTAACATCGAGTTCCATAATGAACCCATGAAAACCTCTGTTTGCAAGCGGTTTGCCTCGCTCATTTTATCTAACATAAAAGGTTCAATGGCACTTTTAAATTTACCATGACGGAATATTTGTACGTCCACATTTAAATTATCCAATGCTTTTTTGTAAAACATTATCTGTGCACTTAAACCTTTAAACTCCATTCCTCCTTGTGGGTTTAAATAAATTTTATCAGCAGCCGAAGCTAAGTAATATGATTTTTGAGAATACACTTCGCTATATGCATAAATAAATTTCTTCGATTTTTTGAAATCAAGTAAAGCATTTCTAATTTCTTCAGTAGTTGCAATCCCTGCGTTTACATCTGTTAAGTGTAAATAAATTCCTTTGATTAAAGAGTCTGATTCAGCTTTTTTAATGTTCTCAACTATTTTATCTAAACCCAATGGTTTTTCTCCTAAAGAAGAGAAATTAAAATTTGCAAATGGATTATCTTGAGTTCTATCGCCAATCGCATTTTTAAAGTCGATGTATAAAATAGAGTTTGCTTTAAGCTCAGTTTTCTTTTCCCCTTGTTCAAAAGCTTTTCCTATGCTGCCAGCAATGCTTCCAATAATAATTACAACAATAAGTACTAGGGCAATAATTACCCCAAAGGCTGCGCCAAAAAAGGAGGTGAAAAAATTCTTCATAATGTGTTTTAAAATTTAACTTTGTAAAATTACAATACTTAATTTAATTGCACGTTTTTTTTAATGAATGAGGTTTATTTATGTTTGGGCGGTAACTTAGGCGAGAGAGAAAAAAATCTTAGCCAAGCAATTGCAATGATAGCAGAGCGAGTAGGGCAAGTCCACTCAATTTCGAGTGTATTTGAGACTGCTTCTTGGGGTGTTTCTGAGCAGCCTAATTACTTAAATCAGGTGTTAAAAATTGTTACTGATTTAAACGCACAAGAAGTATTAAATAAATGCTTGGAAATAGAAAAAGAAATTGGACGCACCCGAAATGTAAAATGGGAAAATAGATTAATTGATATTGATATCTTGTTTTTTAATGATGAAATAATTAATACTCCTGAATTAAAAATCCCTCATCCATTTATTCAAGAAAGAAAATTTGTATTAGTTCCAATGGCAGAAATAGCGGGGCAATTAGAGCATCCTATTTTATACAAAACAATTTCACAAATACTTGCAGACTGTAAAGATGAGTTAGAGGTTAGGAAGATGAGTTAAAGATGATTTCATTTTTTTACTGTAACTAAAATTCCTCAGATAGCGCCAATTATTAGAAGGATATACACTGAGGTTTTAATTTTCTCACTAAGTATTAAAAGTCTTATCTCTTGATTCTATTTGTCCTTGGGAATAATCCCCAATTCTCTCAATATCTGATACGTAATATAAATCCTCGCTTTTGCCTTATCAAAATCTTTTGTTTGTATGCAATTAGCAAAGTAATAGGTGTTGTCTTTTGTTTCAACATAACCAACGTACCAACCAATGCTTGGCTCTAATTCATTATCTGCCCAGCCTGTTTTAGCACGTAACATATAACCTAATGTATCTTCAACTACCATTATTTTTTTTACAATATCAACAGTTGGTTTCGTGAATGGTAATTTGTAATTATTGAATCGTCTTAAAAAATCAATTTGTTGTTCGGGTGTTATACGAAGCCCACCTTTAAGCCAAAATAAATCTACACCGCCTGTTGTATCTGTATTTCCATATTCTGCTTTGTTTAACCAAGCCTTCATTCGTTTGCCTCCAATTCTTCTAGCCATTTCGCGGTAATACCAAACGGTAGAGTTTTTAAAAGCAGTTTTTAAATCATGGTCAGCATTCCATTTTGGATTTGGTCGTTGAACACTGTCCCACTTAATAATAAAGTTCTCATCCCAAATAACACCTGACTCAAGCCCAATAAGCGAATTACATATTTTAAATGTAGAGGCAGGTGAGTATGCAGTTTTAAATTGTGAAGGATTGTAAATCAAATAGGTAGAATCTTTTTCATTAAACAACGAAAAGGAACCTTCTAAACCTTGCGCATCATAAAAACTTTTTAAATCATTACGAATTATAGTGTTATTATTTTGTGCAACAAGCAACCCACAAGTTGAGAGAATTGTAATTAATGATATTTTGATTTTCGTAATAGGTTTCATTTATTAAGTTAAATATACTCTGTGTTCCATTGTGTCTTCCATGCCTCCGTGGTTAGTTTTTGTGTGATTCGATGGTTTTTAATTTCACCACAGAGGCACAGAGAGCACTGAGTTTCACGGAGAAATTTCGTTCAGTAAAATAAGTCTTGCCTCTTGATTCTTGCTGTCTTGTTTCTATTTCTTAAATACTTTAAACTCCGTCCTTCTATTCGCTGCTTTATGTTCTGGTGTATCATTAGGAAACTTCGGTTTTGTGTCTCCATAGCCTTTAAAGCTTAACCGCGTTTTGTCAATTCCTGCAGTAACTAAATAATCCAACACCGACTTCGCACGATTTTGTGAGAGCAATTGATTTTTCTTTTTATCACCTGTGTTATCCGTATGTCCGCCTAACTCACCTTTTATTGTTGGGTTCTTTTTAAGAAACTCTGCTAACTTATTTAGCTCTGCTTTCGATTCGGGTTTTAAATCAAATTTATCTATGTCAAAAAAAACATTTTTTAATTCTATTACATAGCCTGTATCTATTGGTTGCAATGGAACATTAATAATAAATGGATTATTATAATCAGTACTTATACCTTTTAAGCTATAATTATTCGAATAAAATAAATACCCTTCTTTAGAAACATTTAAAGCGTAATTGTGATTTGCATTTAGTGTTAAGAGGAAATTTCCATCTTTTGCTGAGTAGGAGCGCATCACACTTTGCTGCGTTTCTAAATCTATTAACTCAAAAGCCGCATCTAATCCTTTGCGCGATAATGAATCATATACTTTGCCTTTTACATAAGTAATAACCTCTGGTCTAAAACTCTCTGGTAATTCAAATTGATAAATGTCTAAGCCACCAAATCCACCTTGGCGCTCGCTTGCGAAGTAAGCAATCTTACCTGATGGACCAACTAACAAACTATTTTCATCGCCA
>CANJJP010000344.1 GCA_947474485.1 Bacteroidota bacterium
ATTTCAGAAGAAAAAATTAAAGAATCATTTTTTTGATGATAGTAAAGTGGCTTCACTCCAAGCCTATCCCTTACAATATAGGTTTCCTTTTTTTCCACATCATAAATTGCAAAAGCAAACATTCCATTAAAACGTTGAATACATTCTATCCCCCACCTTTTAAATGCAGCTAAAATAACTTCAGTGTCAGAATTTGTTCTAAACACATAAGGCATTGATCCTTGTTGTGCTCGTTGCAACTCAAACTTTAAATCCTTATAATTATAAAGCTCTCCGTTATACACAATTACCAATTTCCCATCATTAGAAATCATCGGTTGGTTTGCTGAAGAAGAAACATCAATAATTGATAATCTACGATGACCTAAAAAAACATTCTTATCATTCCAAACAGCTTCTGCATCTGGTCCACGATGAGAAATAGCATCATTCATTAATTTAAGACATTGATTTGCCTTTTGCTCGGTTAATGAATAAGTTATTATTCCAGTAATTCCGCACATTATAATCCTATTGCATTAAGAAAACGTTTATCATTTATCATTAGCTCAATTCCTTTTTCTAATGGTAGAAGCTCACGTCCTAAAATTTCTTTCATTTTAGAATTATCAGGTTGTCTACGCGTCATATCACCATCAGCTAATGGAGAGAGATGAATAATTTTAGACTTAGATTTTGTAAGTGCAATTATTACTTGAGCCAATTCTAAAACAGTGTACAATTTATCATTTCCAATATTGATTACATCATTAACAACTTTATTTTCATAAAGACAATTCAAACATGTTGTAATCGTATCGTCAACATAAGTAAAAGTACGTGTTTGAGAACCATCACCATAAATTGTTATTTCTTCACCTTTTAATGCTGATGCTAAAAATTTTGCCACAACAAAGTCGGTACTTTGGTTTGGTCCGTATGTATTAAAAAATCTAAAAATGGTATAATCCAAACCAAACTCTTGTTTGTAGCTTTTACAAAAACTCTCTCCTACATTTTTAACAACAGCATAAGGAACACGAGAATTAAGTGGAGTTGTATTCTCATGTTGAGGAAGTACTACAGGCTCACCATAAACTTCGGAAGAAGAAGAAAAGAAAACACGTTTAATCGAAGAGTTTTTGGAAAGATTTAAGACATTTTTTATTCCTTCAATATCTTTTAATACACTTACGGGATTACCTTGTGTTCGTTGAACACCAACCACCGCTGCAAAATGAAACACATAATCAAATTTATGTGAAATCATAACTTGTCCAATATCTTGTAAATCGTTTACATTGCATTTAATAAAATGCCATCTATCGGCATGCTCCTTTGGCAATTTACTTCTAAAACCAGTTGAGAGGTCATCAACGATAACAACAAAATTATTTTCATTTTGAATTAATTTTTCAATTAAGGCACTTCCAACATTTCCGGCACCGCCGGTAACTAATATTCTTTTCTGCATTATTTTATAATTTCTAAGGCTGTATTACACCATTTTTCAATCGTAAGTTGTTGAGAAAGCACGTTACTGCGTTCGCTCATCAAATTTAAGCTTTCATTTGATAAATTAAAAAGCTTTTTTAGTTTATCTTTCAAATCACTAATGTTTCTGGATTCAAATTCAAAACCATTTTCTTCCTTTTTCAGGAATAATTCCTTTGCACCCACTTCGGAACTAAGAATCAAAGGCATGCCTGCTGCGGCAAACTCGTGAACAACAACTGCCCATGGCTCAAATCTGCTAGGCAAAACAAATGCACCACATTGCTCAATAAACTTACTTAATTCATTCGGTTGTACAAAACCAAAGTGCTTAATTTTATCATGCTCAATTGGTTTAATATCTCCGGTTCCCAAACACCATAATTCCCAATCATTGGGTTGCTCAGTTTGTAAAGCTATAAAAGCTGCCCAAAGGTCTGTTATTCCTTTAAAATCATAGTACCGCCCAACGTAGAGCAATCTTTTGGGATATGCCTGAATTTTACCTTCTTTAAAATCCAAATAACAGTTAGTAAAATAGTTTGTATCCGCACAATAATAACCCAACTTGATTTTAGATTCTTTAATACCCAATTTTAATGCGGACTGTTTTTGAGTGTTTCCTGGTACCCAAGCATGTGAAAACTTATTTGAAATAACAAATGGAGATACTATAGAACCAATACGTTGCTTTACATTCCCCTTCCATTTTGTATCCATACATAAAACCGTTGGAATCTTACTGAAATAAGATTTGCAAATTTTCAAGTAGCCTTTATCAATCCATCCACTGCAAAATATTGCATCTGGATTAATTGAGTTAACTAATTTCAATAGATCAGAATAAGAATAGTCATTTCGCTCATAAAACTTAATAGAAGAATCTTTATTTTTAAATTCAAAAGGAGCCTCTTTATTAACAGGGTAACGAATTACGTGAATTTCAGCCGCAGGGGAGAGTTCTTCTATGCAAGAAGTAAAATAAGTAGCAACTTCAGTATATAAAAAAAACACTTTCTTTTTATGCATGACTAACCTCCAATTCTACTGAATTAGTAGTATCATCTGACTTATCGGATAAAATTCTTTCTTTACTAACTACAAAAATCATAGAAAGAGAAAGTAGGAACATTATCGTAAAGGGGTTTAAGGAAGCTGTAAGCCATGACTCGAATTGATTCGAAAACAATACAGCATATAATAATGGAAATACAGAAATACTATATTTGGAAATTGAAAAAATAAAAGAAATCAAACCACTTAAAAAAGCAACCAATCCAACCAAACCTGTATCTAACCAGAAAGTTAAGTATGCATTATGTGCTGAAGAACCTTGATGCCCCAGTTGTAAGAGATATGCATAATTTTCATGAAAAACATATTCATTAAAACTAAATCCTCTGCCAAAAAAATAACTCTTCTCAATTTGACTCCATGCAAATTCCCAGGCAAACAAGCGACCTGATCCACTCTTAATAGTATCAACTCTAAGATATTCCTCCAATCCTAACGAATAAATTATCACTTCAATATTTGTTGTTATTAATTCATAAGAAGCAGTAATAAGTATCAAAAGAATAAATCCCAAAACAGGCGATAATTTCTGAAAATAACGAAATATAAAAAATATAATTAGAGAAACAAGAGAACCTCTTGCACCACTAAAAAGTAATGAAAAAAGAATAACAGCAAAAATTAATATCTTCTCATTTCTGCTAAATATACTAGGGAAAAACTCTAAAACTATTGTAAAAAAAATAGCGAACAAAAAACAATAAATTGCTAATCCATTTGGATTGCCTAGCATGCCTCTGAATCTACCTGCTAATGATGCCATTGGAGGACTTATATACTTAAGCAATAATCCAGCAACTAAAATTAAAAATACACCTATTACAAGTCCCTTAATCAACTCCTGCCCATATTTATTATATAAATATGAAAACATATTAGGGACCGAAAAAAACAATAG
>CANJJP010000345.1 GCA_947474485.1 Bacteroidota bacterium
AGATAATGTAGCTCCAACAACGCAGGTATTCGCAAATGGCTCTTGGCAAACTCAAAGTTTTACTGCCGCTATTGTTGATGCTGATAATGCAGGCGGAACAGGTGTGCAAAAAGGTTACTACCAAGTAATTGATTTTGATGGAAATGATTGGAGAGCAAATGATCAAAACGGCTTTTTTGCAGATAATTTTGATAACTATATTCATACAGATTGGACTCAAAAAACAGGTACTTGGAACATAGCAAATAATGCACTTACTCAAAGCGACGATGCCTTAGGAAACACTAATATTTACGCTGCTTTAAAACAAAATTTATCTAATAGGTATTTATATCATTTTACCGCAAAAATTGATGGAGCCGGAACAAACAGAAGAGCTGGATTTCATTTTGCTTGTACTCGCCCGGATTCATTGAACCGTTATGACGGATATTTTGCATGGTTTCGACTAGATGATTCTACCTTACAAATTTACAAAGTTGTTAATGATGTATTTGGAACACCAGTTGCTTCTTTTCCTATGAATATTGCTGTTGGGCAAAACTATGATTACAAAATTATTTACGATAGAATTACAGGGAAAATATGGGTTTATTTAAATAATGGTTTAGTTGGCACTTATACTGATTCAAACCCAAATGCAAACGGAACTCACATTTCATTTAGAAGTGGAAACGCAACAATGGCAGTTAATGAGTTAAAAGTTTACCGTTCACGCTCAACAACAGTTAACGTAAGCGTTGGTTCAGCAAGTACAAATGATATTCGTTATCAAAACCCCGACCCACAAACTCCCGCAGCCAAAATCAAATCCATAAGTCAAGATAGCTCAGATAACTTATCCGCGATTTTTTATCAAGATTTAGATATTGATTGGACAATTCCAATGTCAATTGACTCAGTTAGAGATGGAGCAGGTAATGATATTTCAGTTACAAATATTGATACAATGTTAACTGCGAATTGGGATAATTCATTTGACACCAGCTCTTCTGTAGTTACTTATTGGTATTCAATAGGAACTGCAGCAGGTTTAACTGATGTTAAAAACTGGACCGGTAATATGTCGGCAACAACTGTTACTGCAACTGGTTTAAATTTAACTCAGGGGCAATTATATTATTTTAATGTAAAAGCTGAGAACGGGGCTGGATTATTTTCGGGTGTTTATAGTAGTAATGGCCAATTAATTGATACTTTATTTGGAACCGTTTCAATAAAAACATTAATCGAAAGAGAAGGATTTGCTATTTTCCCAAATCCATTTAATACCGCAATAAACATAAAATCTGCTACAAATGAAGTTATGAATATTGAATTAAAAGATTTGTTAGGCAGAACTGTTTACTCAAATATAATTGACTTTAATTCTAATAATGGGGAGATAATATTAGATTTATCAAGTTCCCAGCTAGCAGCCGGCACTTATAATATTAGTATATCTACTAAAAACACAAAATACAACAAATTGATTATCAAGCAATAGAATCCTATTGCTTGATATATTTCTTTCTTTTTTTGAATAGCATATTCAGGGTAAAAATACTATCTTCGCTGCCCTAAATTATGAGCCAAAAAAACTTCATTAGTAACCTTGCAATACTAATTGTACTTAACCTTTTGGTTAAGCCATTTTGGCCATTAGTTATTGAACCTGCAGTTCAACAAGAAGTAGGAAATATAGCTTACGGCGAATATTTTTCATTATTCAATTTTTCCTTTTTACTAAATATTTTACTTGATTTTGGTATTACCAATTTCAACAATAAAAATATTGCGCAAAACAATCATTTACTGACTAAACATTTTTCAGCACTTTTTGTATTAAAGCTTTCACTTGCATTTATCTATATAACTGCCACACTTATTATAGGCTTTGTAATTGGTTATGATAACAGGCTAATAAAACTTCTTTTAATTTTAGGTTTAAATCAATTTTTAATTTCATTCATTGCGTATCTACGCTCCAATTTATTGGGCTTACATTTATTTAAAACCGATAGTCTAATTTCGATATTAGATCGAACTATCATGATTGTATTGTGTGGTTTAATTTTATGGACAGATGTAACTGGGATTAAAATAGATATAATGTCCTTTGTTTACGTGCAAACGATTGCTTATGCTGTAACTGCAATTATTGCATTTTTTGCTGTACTAAATAAAACAACCAATTTAAAAATTGCTTGGAACTGGCCCTTTTCTTTAATGATTTTAAAAAAAAGTTATCCCTTTGCAATACTTGTTTTGTTAATGACTTTTTACAATCGTTTGGATGCAGTAATGATAGAAAGAGTTTTAGGCGGTGATGTAGGAGCTTATGAAGCTGGTATTTATGCAAAAGGATTCCGATTATTAGATTCAGCAAATATGATTGCATATCTATTCTCTGTTCAATTACTACCTGTTTTTAGCAGGATGATCAAGTACAAAGAAAATGTTGAGCAATTGGCAAAACTTGCCTTTACATTATTGCTTACTCCAGCATTTATTGTTGCAATAGGCTGTTTCTTTTATAGTAAAGAATTAACAGGTTTAATTAATCATGGTAATACTGATTCGGCAGAAGTATTTAGTGTTTTAATGTGTTGTTTTGTAGCTATTTCTTCAACCTACATTTTTGGAACATTACTAACTGCTAATGGAAATCTAAAGCAATTAAATTATATGGCTTTAGCTGGTATTTTAGTTAATCTTGTTTTAAACATTATCCTAATAAATTATTACAAAGCATTTGGCTCGGCTGTTTCAAGCTTAATTACCCAATTTTTAACTGCTGGAGTTCAGGTTTATTTAGCCGCAAAAATATTTAAGTTTAAAATAAATAAACGTCTAATTGTGCAATTAGTACTTTTTGTAGCTGGAATTTTCGCGTTTAACATATTCACTTACAACTTCTTAAATAATTGGATGATAAATTTTTCGATTATGACAATATTAAGTGCCGTTTGGGCGTTAGTAGTAGGTTTAATTAGTGTAAAATCAATTTTTAGGTTTTTAAAATATTAGTATGGAAAATAATAATACAATTGAAATTCTCAGAGTTCTTTATAAAAAAAGAAAACCCATTTTAATCATAACTTCATTAGCTGCAATAGTTTCTATTTTTTTATCGATGCCTTTTGTTATGAAACCGATGTTTAAATCAACAGCAGTGGTTTATCCAGCAAACATAGGGCCATTAAGTGAAGAATCGGCAACTGAACAATTAATGCAATTTTTAGGTTCAAGTGAAATTAGAAACGAACTGATCTCTGAATTGGATCTTGCTAAACACTATGAATTAGATACTACTGACCCAAAATTCGAATACTATTACCAACTTATGTTTGATGAAAGAGTTGCTTTAAGTCAAACACGCTTCGAATCTATTCAAATTGATGTAACTGACGAAGACCCTGTTTTTGCTCAAAAACTTGCTTATGGAGTAATTGAAGCTGCTAAT
>CANJJP010000346.1 GCA_947474485.1 Bacteroidota bacterium
ATAGTTAACAAAAAGTAAAGCCCTTGAGAATTCTCAAGGGCTTTACTTTTATAAGAGGATGTTAATTAATTCATTCGTCTCCTATCAATAAAAGATAGTAATTTATTTAAGCTAAATGAATTTCCTTCCTTTTCATCTTTACTTACTGTTTCTTTAGGACTTAATTCATCAGCTATTACAGAAGCGTACAAATACTCCACATCCTTCTTAATGACGATTACTTTATTATTTAGCACAAACATTTTCCAATCAATGTTAAAAAGGCGAGGGATAAAACGAGCATACAAATTCATTCTTGAACTAGTATGATTTTCATCTTCTCCTTCTTTTTCAAGTGCGTATATTTCGTAATAACAAATTGCGGGGTGTTTGCTCATAAAAACTTTTCTAATTTCTACAATCGTATTCATTACCTGCCAAACTTCTCCTCTATTGGTTAAGGCATATTCATAAGCATCATCAAAGTTAACAACTCCAAAAACAAGTGTAGCACACAATGCATTCTCTTTTTTTCTTCCAAACTTCACATCGCATTCCTGAATCCTTATTAAAATAATACGTGTTTCCTGATTTGATTGATGGTGCTTCTATCGAATACATTTTTGTTCTTATCGGCTTGATTTGAGTTATTTTTGAATCCGAGAAATAAAGTAGAGGAAATAACAATTCGCACAACAACTTTTTATTAAACTGCAGTAGTTAATTAGTTTAAACGATAAATCAATTCATAAGTAGTATGTGATAACGTATTTCAGATAAAGCATTTCAACTAAGCGGAAATTGAAGGAACCTAATAGTTAATCAAGTCCATCAACTTCTTTGCAAACCTTTCTTTTGGCAAGAAATTAATTTCCAAATCAGCATTCATTGGAACTGGTGTATCTAAGCTGCCTTCACGCGCAACAGGTGCATCAAGGTATTCGAAGCAATGCTCAGAAATCAATGCACTTAACTCTCCTCCTATTCCACCTGTGATTGTATCTTCATGTAAAATAAACGCTCTGCCAGTTTTCTTAACTGATTCATATATTGTTTCAACATCCAATGGTGCTAATGTTCTTAAATCAACTAAGTCAGCCGAAATTTCAGGATGCTTTTCTAATAACTCAATTGCCCAATGCACACCCATTCCGTAAGTAATTATAGAAACTTGCGTTCCTTCTTTTACTAAACGTGCTTGTCCAAAAGGAATGGTATAATAATCATCGGAGATGTCCTCAGTAATACTTCTATACAAACCTTTGTGCTCGAAAAACATAACTGGATTTGGATCTTCAAATGCACTTAACAATAATCCTTTCGCATCTGATGGGAAAGCTGGATAAGCAATTTTTAACCCTGGTGTTTTAAAAAACCAAGCTTCGTTACTTTGTGAATGGAATGGACCCGCTGCAACACCAGCCCCTGTAGGCATGCGAACAACTACATCTGCATTTTGCCCCCAACGATAATGTGATTTCGCTAAATTATTTACAATTTGAGTAATACCTTCTGAAACGAAATCAGCGAATTGCATTTCTACCATCGCTTTGTGTCCGTTAATACTTAAACCAAAACCAGTTCCTAAAATTGCTGATTCACACAAAGGAGTATTACGAACTCTACCTTTACCAAACTCTGCAACAAAACCATCTGTAATTTTAAATGCCCCGCCATACTCTGCAATGTCTTGGCCCATTAACACCAAGTTAGAATGCTTTTGCATTGCTTGACGCATACCATCCGATAATGCATCAATAAAACGTTTGTTCGTTTTATTACCACTTGCTTGTATATTTGGATTTGCAAATGGTTTATACATATCGCGCAATTCTAATGCTGTATCTGGAGTTGGAATTGTTTCGTTAAATGTAATTTCTAAACCATCTTCAATTTCCTTTTTGTATTCAGCACGAATTTTTTCGTTAATTTCTTCTGTAAGAACTCCTTCATCCAATAACCATTTTTCGAAATTTTGAACTGGATCCTTTTTGCCCCATTGTTCAAATAATTCTTTAGGAATATATTTTGTACCTGATGCTTCTTCGTGTCCACGCATACGGAAAGTCATACACTCTAATAAGACAGGGCGAGGTCTTTCTCTTATCTCCTCAGTAATACGTTTAACAGCTTCGAATACTTTTAATACATTATTTCCATCAACTTGGAATCCTTCAATTCCGTAACCAATTGCTTTATCAATAAATTGTTTGCACTTAAATTGTTCTGCACTTGGTGTTGAAAGTCCATAACCATTATTTTCGATTATAAAAATTACTGGTAAATCCCACACGGCAGCAACATTCATACTTTCATGAAAATCACCTTCGCTAGTTGCACCGTCGCCCGTGAAAACTGCAGTTGCTAATTTTGCACCTTTTAATTTGTTTGCTAAGCTGATTCCATCTGCCACACCCATTTGCGGACCAAGATGAGAAATCATACCAACAATTTTATATTCTTGTGTTCCAAAATGAAATGAGCGATCACGGCCTTTTGTAAATCCACCTGGCTTACCAGTGAACTGAGAAAACAAACGATTAAGAGGGATTCCACGAGTTGTGAAAACTCCAAGGTTACGATGCATTGGCAAAATAAATTCTTCTTTATCCATTGCCGTTGCAACACCAACAGAAATTGCTTCTTGTCCAATGCCCGAAAACCATTTCGAAATTTTTCCTTGACGAAGTAAGATGAGCATCTTCTCTTCAATCATACGAGGCTTTAAAATGTTTCTATATAACTGTAATAAAGTTTCGTCTTTATGTTTTTTTCTTTCGAATTTAACAGGCATTTCAGCAGTAATCATAGTTCCAATTTTAGAGCTCAAATGTAGTGATTTATGCTTGAATTTGAAAAACAAAAACCTCAACATGGCAGATCGTAAATGCAAGCTAAGTGCTTCTAAAAATTAGCTTTACGGCCAATTGGTTAGCGAAAAAGTATTAGAGCTAATTTCTTATTTTAATGAAGATTATGAGGAAAAAGCAATGCTAAAATGCCAACTGTGCAACAAAACATGGGAATTCACCCGAAACGATAGTTATCACTACCCAATAATTTCTTAGCGAAAAATCTAAATATTTTTCTACATTTGCAGCGTCTTAAGGGGTGCTTTAACTAATTAAGAATGAAAAATTGAAAATTGAATAATTACTGTAATGTAATTTTTAATTATTAATTCATAATTCAACATTAGCATAGGCTGAGATTATACCCAGTAATACATTATGCCAATCATATTGTATTACGGACCTGATCAGGGTAATGCCTGCGTAGGGAAATAAATATTAAACAATTGCTATCCCTGCTTTTGTTTTATTTATTAATGTAAAAAGAAAAAAGAAATGAAAAAACGTATTATCGTTTTAATGGCGCTATGTTTTGCAGCCGTTAGTGGAATTAATTCGCAAAACAACATTACAGGTAAAGTAACAAATGAAAAAGGAGAAGAGATTTC
>CANJJP010000347.1 GCA_947474485.1 Bacteroidota bacterium
AGACCAATACCTTTATGAAATAAAGATGCTAAAGTATATACTTGTGCATATTGCGGAGCTTTAGATAAATGAATCAATGCTTCTTTATAATTTGGTTTATCAAAAATTCCTTTTATTAAACATTGAGCATAACCCCATGATACATTAATGTCGATTTTACTAAAAATTTCATAAAACCTTAACGCTCGTTCTTTATTAAAATCAAAATTAATTTCAGGATATAGATGTAAAGATAGATTATCGATCGATCCTATTAAAGCTAAGTTGTAAGTATCTGCAGAATTAGGTATGTCTGATAATGAGATTTTATAGAGCGATCTCAAAAAATACGTTTCAGCTATTTTGTATTCTTTTTTTTTCATAGCCTCAATGCCATTTGTAAACAATTCGATAGGTGTCTGATTATTCATTTTAAAATTGGATTATTAGGTGCTTATCTTCTTTATAATTATATATTTTTTCAATTTTATAAGGAATGTTTAATTAATAATATAGCTAGTGATTCCTAATTATAGTACCTAAATCATAAGCGTCATTATATGATCCTCCGCCGTTTGAGAAAAATCTCCTATAATATATCTGCAATACACCCCAATTCATATTTAAATTTGAAACATAAACAGGATGATTCCCATTCATTGTAAGTAATTGAAAATTATCATCTCCAATTCCTAAATAATTCCTCACGAGATGTACTTTAGCTTTGCCTAGAACTAAAATCTTACGTGGTTGTAGTAAATTTAATTTTGTAAGAAACAGATTCATAATGGTTAAATTATCTACAAAACCTGGATGCTTTCTAGCCCATAGAGGTATAATAGGCATATCAATAATTGCATCTCCAATTGTTTCCCAATTTTCGCTTCCTAAATTTTGATTACCTAAAATACCATTTGAAAAATAGTCTAAATAACGCCAATATCTATTTGAATTTGCAACATGTGGTGATGCAAGTCCTATCATATTGGGAAAGGTATTAAAGTAATTCATTTGGTATGAAATATATCTTTCTATTTGTAATTGATGACTTCCAAAATTTAAAAAATTATTTAATACATTGTAATGATTAGGTTGATCAAAAAAGTAGTTATACTGAATATTAAAATCTAAATCAGTTTTTAGAGGCTCTAACGAAATAATTAGAGTTTTATTACATGCATTGTCCACTAAATTACCTAATATTTGCAACGGCGGTAGCAATAAATCATAATTATTTGAACTATGATATTGTTCAGGATTATTCAGATATTGAAATGGTATAACATTTAGATTTAGATATGTAATATTATTTCCATGATTTTCCAACCATGAATTTTTAAGTCTTAACCATTCATCGATTTCAGAATTTATTAAATTAATCATCTTAATTTTTTCAAATATTTACTAATTTATGTATTTATAATTTATATTCCAAAATACTCAAACTAAATTATCGATTATAAGCACTTTGTATATAATTTTTTACTTTGCGCATCATATTAAATAGATCCCTATGCGATACCTTAGCAACTTAGTATCATTATATATTTATAGCAAACAATAATTAAATAAATGGCTTTAAATTTTATTAATACCTAGCTAATTGCTAGGTATTAATTTCACTTTATTATACTTTTTATTCAATATTAAATTCTCTAACCACTCAAACCTATTACTAAATTCAATTAACTCTTCACTTTCATTTTTTACTACTTTTTTATTACTTAAAAACACCTCATTAATATTATTATCCCACCTCACAAAATCAATTACATTTAATTTTTCATTCACCTCTCCATAAATAACCATTTTACCTCCCCATTTCTTCAACAACAAAATTTTACTTTTAAACATTTTATAAGTTTTATTTTTATCATAATAAACCCTATACTTTCTTTTTACTAATTTTTTACCATCAATCACTTCCTCTTTTACTTCAATTAACTCTCTACTTTTTAATAAACTAAAATTAAATCCACTTTCATAATTTACCTTTACAATCATTTTTTCCTTTTTCATAATTTATTTTTTTAGGGGTTAGTAATACACAATTATACGAAGTCAATGTTCGGATTATCCGCAGATGACCTAAAAACTAAATCAATTAAAAAATTACTGTAAAAATAAACGGCTTAGAAGTATTAAAAAGTGCCGTTTCTGATGCTATCTCTGTATTCCATCCAAATCTTTCCCATCATATTGTTACCCTCCCAAACACCATTTATTAATTTTGCTCCCCAAAAAAAATGTCTTGCTCCATTTCTTTTCTCTATGTCTTCCACAATTAACATCGTTCCGGTAGCTAATAATTGGCCTTTTAAAAGAGGATGCTGTTCAATTTTTAATCTCACACATAGTTTCATATTCTCCACATCTTGTTCACTCATAGGTTCAATAATATATGATAGCCTATTTCCTTTAGCTTTCATTTTTGCACCCATGGGGCTTTTCTCTTTTCTTATTATTTCTTTTATTTCATCATCACCAAATCTTAAAGATTGAAATAAAGCTTCAGAGGTTAACCATCTTTTTCCATCATACATAATTGGATATGGCGCCATATTGCCTAACCATCCATAAGGCAAACTTACTTTTGTGAATCTTATCATATTTTTATGTTTTAAAGTTATATACAATTATACAAAAAGTACTTCCGGTAATATCGGAAGATATTGTTTTTATAAATCAATTAATTAAGAGCAGCTTTTTATAGTATTTAATTACTATTATTAAATAACAATTTTATAGCCATTTCATCCAAGTAGTTTGATCTATAAATGGTACATTTTTTTCATTACACATAAACATCGTATGGCCTGTACCTCCTTTTTTCGATTTTCTTAAATCATCATAAAAAATAGAAAAACTTGCAGGTAAGATTCCTGTTTTTGTTCCAGTTATCATTAATGTATCTCGCAATAAATAAGCTCCTTTTGATTTCAAACGTTTATCAACTCCCTTTAAATACTCTTCAACTAGGCCTTTAGCGTCTTTGTTTTTCTTTGCCGTATAAATTAAATCATGTTCCAAATTTAAATTTATGGAATCAAGAGATATTATATTCTCATTCAAATTATTTGAAATTTTATGTCCCAAATAGGGTGTTATTACCTGTAACTTTTCATGATTAATTTTTAGTACTCCTTCTGAAAAAAGTTTATCAGCACCATCAGCATTGCCACTTCTGAAAACAATTTTACTTGTATTTTCAGCAAGCATCTCCCCAAGCTGAACAAGTTTTGGTTTATCAGATTCTAATACGTCTCTTTTACCAGCTAAAACTACAACTGAATCTTGTTGATCTAAAAGTCTAACAAAATCTACAAAGGAAAGGTTTAACGGGTTTTTTATCAAAATCTTCATAAATTTTCAAATTATCTTTTAAGTCAATCGTTAAACAAGTATTAAAACAGTTTATTTATTCATTTTTTTTCGGAAACATTTTTATAATATTTCTA
>CANJJP010000348.1 GCA_947474485.1 Bacteroidota bacterium
CCGTATATTCTTTAGAAAAACTCTCTAAAAGAATTACAACCACATTTAAATTTTTAAACTTTACTGTATCCTTTTTTAAATGATAAGGTGAATAAATCGCATCTACTTGCGCATCGGTAAAATAATTTTTCTCTTCTAAGCTTGTTAGTTCTGCTGATTTTACAATACTAAAAGGCGTGTTTAATAAAAGCGGAATTGCATTAGGTGGCACATTATCTCCTGCGTTTACCATTCCTAAAGGAATTAACTGAAAACCTCCTCGCATTCCTAAAACAGTTAATCCAGATAGAAAAACAAAGACCAAACTGCGCAAGCTAATTTGTTTGAAATTGTTTTCATCAACAAAATTCTTATTATCGTACCATTTTAAAAACTGATTGAAAATAAAATTCAAAGCAAATATAAAAGCTATGGCAATTACAAATACATACCAAAAGTCTTTTAAAAACAAAGGTAGCAGCGAACCCATATCTGCCTGTTCGTTCATTAATTTAAATACATCAAAAGTGGCACGCTTGTGAATGAAATCGAAATAAGCTAAGTCGGCGCAGTTTGCAAATAGCGTAACTCCATTTGTTAGTAAAAACAAAACCTTTATAACCTTACGGTAAATTTTATTCCCTGTAAAATCAAAAGGAATAATTAACATCAAAATCAACAAGATGTTACTATATATGATGGGAACAAGGTCAAATGGGATTGCGTACCAACTCACCTTCAAGTATTCTATAAAACCAATATCAGGAAAATTACTTTTGTAGAAAATAAAAAACAACAATCTACAATCAGCATAAGCTAATAGTATCAAGCCTAAGCACAACAATAAAAGTTTTATTCGCCGAAAATAAGCTTTCAAACCGTATTTGAGATTAAGAAATTACTTCACCAATACTTCGTTCATCATGATCGTTTGTTTTCTATCAGGACCAATAGAAACAACTTTAATAGGAACTCCCGTTTCCTTTTCGATAAACTTTACATAATCAGTTAACTCCACTGGCAATTGCTCTTGCTGATCCATTTGTGTTAGATCAACTTTCCAACCCTTCATCTCAATGTAAACAGGTTCTACTGCTTCATCAATGATATCATAAGGAAGATAATCAATGGTTTCACCTTTAAATTTATAGTGAGTACATACTTTAATGGTATCGAACTCGCTTAAAATATCTGCTTTCATCATCATTAATTCGGTTACACCGTTAATCATGATTGCATAATTTAATGCAGGTATATCTAACCAACCACAACGACGTGGACGACCAGTAGTAGCACCAAACTCACGTCCAACAGCACGAATTTGCTCTCCCACTTCATCAGTTAATTCAGTAGGGAAAGGCCCGCTACCAACACGTGTGCAATATGCTTTAAAAATTCCGATTACATTTCCAATATTACCTGGAGCAACACCTAAACCTGTACAAGCTCCTGCAGTTACAGTATTTGAAGAAGTAACAAAAGGATAAGTACCAAAATCAATATCTAATAATGAACCTTGAGCGCCTTCTGCTAATACTTTTTTTCCAGCTTTCATTGCATTATTAATAAAATGCTCGCTATCAATATGCTTAAGTTCTTTAAGAACTTCAATACCTTCAAAAAATGCAGGCTCTAATTCAGCTAAATTATATTCGTAATTATGAAATGCTAAAATTTGTTTGTGTTTAGCAACTAATGCCTCATACTTTTGTTTGAAGTTAGGACTGCTTATATCACCAACACGAAGACCATTTCTTCCAGTCTTATCCATATACGTTGGTCCAATACCTTTTAAAGTAGAACCAATTTTATCTTTTCCTTTTGCTGCTTCCGAAGCTGCATCAATTAAACGATGAGTAGGTAAAATTAAATGAGCGCGTTTAGAAATGTACAATTTTGCTTTTACATCAACACCCATTTTCTTTAAAGAATCAATCTCCTTTTTGAAAATAACAGGGTCGATTACAACACCATTACCAACAACATTAAGGTTACCATCATGAAAAATACCGCTTGGAATGGTATGTAAAACGTGTTTTATCCCGTTAAACTCTAATGTATGTCCCGCGTTTGGACCGCCCTGAAAACGTGCGATTATATCGTATTTTGGGGTTAAAACATCAACGATTTTACCTTTTCCTTCGTCTCCCCACTGCAATCCTAATAAAACATCTGCGCTCATAGTAATATATAATTGTAAAAAGTCAAAATTACCCAAAAAAAGCCCGTAGAATACCCGTTTTAATAATTTGTTAATATGTTTGAGAAAAGCTCAATTAATCGGCTAAACAAGGAAAACAAGCCATCATAAAATTATTTTCGTGCGATTTATGGATTTTTAAAATACCTGTCATCATAAGAGCAAACAAAAACAAACGTATTATGAAAAAATTAATTCTTACCCTCGCAATTGTTACAAACCTTGTAACAATTAGTAAAGCAGCCAATGGCGAAAAACAAGTTAAATCAAAACCCGAAAAAGTAACCGTATATATTAACGGAGCGCAGGTTTACCGAAATGCTGAACTTACTTTGCAACCCGGACAAAACCACATCATCTTTGAAGGTCTGGAAGCTTATATCGATCAAACAAGTATACAAGCTGGCGGTAAAGGCAATTATATTATTACCGACGTTCAGTATCAAGTTTATAATCCCGAACTACATACGATTCGTAATGCTGGTGACACTAAATACAACAAATTACTTCGTCAACTTAACGACTCAATCGAAAACATGTATTTCGATTTTAAAGAGTTAACAATAAAAAAAGAAGCTTTAACGCTTGAAAAAAGTGTATTACTCAACAACCGCTTATACAAAGGCGAATCGAAGAAAGACTCATTGGAATTATTAAAAAACGGCTTAGTGTTTTTAAGAGAAAAACTAGCCAATATCAATATTGAATTATTAAAAATCGACAAACAAGAATCTGTTCTAAACAAGAAGAAAGAAAAAATCGAAAACAGAATTAATGAAATTAATAATGAACTAAGTCAAATGAATATGCCTGTTGATGTTCAAAAAACAGATTACAGAATTGTTGTTGATGTAATTGCTGATGCTGCAACTCCAGCAATTATAAATGTGAATTACTATGTAAACGGCGCAAATTGGACACCTATTTATGATTTAAGAACAGATGGAGTTGAGAGCTCGATTAAATTAACCTATAAAGCTTTAGTAAAACAAAACACAGGTGCAGATTGGAAAGATGTTCGGTTAACTTTATCTACAGGAAATCCAAAACAAAGTTTTAATATTCCGAATATGAGTGTTTGGTATTTAGGAGCAACTGCTTATAACAATAAAAACAAGGGATATAAAAAAGACAGAGCACAAACGGATGAAATGAAATCCCTTGCATACAACAATGGTCCAACAACTACTTCTAACGGATCCACCTATGACGCAGAGACAGTAATGCTAGATGCCAATTACAG
>CANJJP010000349.1 GCA_947474485.1 Bacteroidota bacterium
CGATTGGTATAGTTTGCAGCATCATCAGGAGAAACTCCTTCAAAAACATACTCGGGATGAAAACTTGCAAGTTGGTATTCGCCGCTTAAACCAAGGCCTTCCATTAATTGTTCGGCTGCATAAACTAAATCTAAATAATCTTCAAAATCAGAAAAGTTATTTGGGAAAATTACAAAGCCAGTTTCAAATTCTTTGTTGGCTTCTAAAAAAAGAATTTCCTCTTTCAAAGTCATTAAGGCTTCTTCTAAATCCGCCTTTTCATTTACATTGTAACGTATGCTTTTTTGCATTACAGCCTTTGCAGCAAATGGACAAAAATTACAATCAATAACAACCGATTTTATCCACTTATTAGTTTGCTCAATTACTTTATCTGGATTATTTAACATGGAAGGACAATAATTCTTGCCCTTCGACAGAACAGCTTAGTACATCTCCAATGTTAACAGCAGCAACACCTTCAGGAGTTCCAGTATAAATTAAATCACCTGTTTTTAGGGTAACAAATTTAGAAACGTAAGCAATTACTTTATCAAAACTAAAAATTAAGTCCTTTGTGTTTCCTTGTTGGCGTAATTGTCCGTTTACTTCTAATTTAAAATTGATATTATTTAAATCAGCAAAAGTTGATTTGTTTAAGAACTTACCAATAGGAGCTGAACCATCAAATGCTTTTGCTTTTTCCCAAGGCAAACCTTTTTCTTTGCACTTTGCTTGCACATCACGAGCTGTGAAGTCAATTCCAATTCCAATTTCTTCGTAATACTTGTGCGCAAATTGTTCTTCTATGTGTTTACCCGCTTTTGAAATTTTAATTACAATTTCAACTTCGTGGTGTAAATCTTTGGTATGCTCTGGATAATAAAAGTCTTCATTATCCTTTAAAAGTGCTGTGTCTGGCTTCATAAAAAAAACGGGTTCAGTAGGAACTTCCGATTTCATTTCCTTAGCGTGTTCAGCGTAATTGCGCCCAATACAGATAATCTTCATAGTTTATTCTCCGTGTATATTTTCCCAAATAAGATCTTTCAATTCTTGTAAATGGTCTTTTCTATGTGAAGAGAAGAACATGTAAGGAATACGATTTTTTCCTTTCAAGCGTTTGTTTAAATCCTTGCTAATTAGTTCTTGTAATTCATCATCTATCAAATCAGATTTAGAAATTCCGAGAATACGTTTCTTATCTAATAACTCAGGATTATATTTTTTAAGCTCACCTAATAAAATTTTATACTCTGCGAAAATATCTGTTGTATCAGCACTTACTAAAAACAACAATGTAGAGTTACGTTCGATATGACGTAAGAAACGTAATCCTAAACCTTTTCCTTCACTTGCCCCTTCAATAATTCCAGGGATATCAGCCATGATGAATGATTTGTAATCGTAGTATTTTACAATTCCTAATTGCGGTGTTAATGTAGTAAAAGGATAATTTGCAATCTCTGGCTTAGCTGCCGACATAACCGAAAGCAAAGTGGACTTACCAGCATTAGGAAAACCAACTAAACCAATATCAGCTAATACTTTTAATTCAAGAATTTTCCATTCGTTTACACCCTCTTCACCTGGTTGAGAAAAACGTGGTGTTTGAAAAGTAGCTGAACGGAAGTGATGATTTCCTAATCCACCACGTCCACCTTTTGCTAAAATAAACTCTTGGCCGTCCTTACTAATTTCGCAAATTTGCTCACCAGTTTCTGCATCCCGAGCAATGGTTCCTAATGGCACTTCAATTATTTCATCTTTCCCCTCTTTCCCGGAACATAATGCACCAGAACCGCCTTCACCATCTTCGGCAATAACGTGTTTTCTGAATTTCAAATGAAGAAGAGTCCACAATTGTTTGTTACCACGAATAATAACATGTCCACCACGACCACCATCGCCACCATCGGGTCCACCTTTTGGAACAGATTTTTCTCTACGTAAATGTGTAGAGCCTTTTCCACCCTTCCCCGAACGGCAAGCAATCTTAACGTAATCAACAAAATTCTCCATAGCTCTTTATAAATGATAAGGTCCAAAGCGAGGATAACCTTACTTTGGACCATTATCTAAAATCAATTATTATTTTTTCTTTTTCTTTGCTGCTTTTTTTGGCGCAGATTTTTTAACTGCTTTCTTAACAACCTTTTTTGCAACTATTTTCTTAGCAGGCTTAGCAGTTTTTTTAGCAACTACTTTCTTTACAGTCTTTTTCGCAACAGCTTTCTTTACAGGTTTTGATACTTTTTTAGGCACTGCTTTTTTAATTGCTTTCTTTACAAGCTTTTTTGCAACAGCTTTCTTTGCAGGTTTAGCTGCCTTCTTTACCACCTTTTTAGCAGCAACTTTCTTAACTGCTTTTTTAGTAGCTTTTTTAGTCACGCTAGGGCGTGAAGATTTCTTCACGACTTTTTTAGCAGCAGGCTTAGATACCTTCTTAGCAGCTGGTTTCGCAGGAACAATCTTTTTTACTTCAACCTTTTTAGGAGCAGGTTCAGCTTTTTTTACTTCCAAAACTTTAGGAGCAGGCGCAGCTTTTTTCACTTCAGCAACCTTAGGTGCAACTATTTCTGCAGCTTTTTTAGAAAATTCTTTTTTCTCATCTAAATTTACATCTGCAATAGTAGGAATACCATCTGGCTCAATTACTTTTACTTTTGTTTTGTTATCGATTGTAGCGCATAACAATTCGAATATTTGCTCAACAGTTCCAATTCCGTATACAGAATGGAATTTACCTTTGTTTGAATAGTAATTCTTTAGAGGGGCTGTTTTATTATTGTATTCAGCTATACGATTTTTAATAATGTCTTCGTTTTGATCATCAGCTCTTCCACTCTCATGTCCACGAACTAACAAACGACGAGTTAACTCAACATTGTCAACTTCTAATGCAATCATCATATTAATAGATGAATTCTTTCTCTCTAGTAAATCATCTAAAGCTTGCGCTTGAGCAGTTGTGCGAGGAAAACCATCAAAAATAAACCCTTTTGCATCTGGATTATGATTTAATTTATTTTCAATCATCCCAATTACAATTTCATCAGATACTAAATCACCACGATCCATGATAGATTTAGCTTGAAGACCTAAACTTGTACCATTAGCAATTTCAGCACGCAACAAATCACCTGTTGATAGATGAATTAAATGATACGAATCGATTAATTTTTTTGCTTGAGTTCCTTTACCTGCACCTGGAGGTCCGAATAATACAATGTTTAACATGTTTGAGGTTTTTATTAGTACAAAAATAAATTATTTACTGATTCTACAAAATTAAGCTAATACATAAATATCTTTCAGGTTTCTACCCTGTCCATCATAATCCAAACCATAACCAACAACAAAATCATTGGGTATTTCAATACCTGCGTAATCTACTTTAATAAGTTTTTTATATGAATCTGGTTTAAA
>CANJJP010000350.1 GCA_947474485.1 Bacteroidota bacterium
AAGTTCCATTTGTTCCAATTGTAATTATACCATTGTTTGGACCAGAAACTGGAGTTGTTCCATAAGTTAAACCAGTACCACTATCATTAGTACCAATAGTTCCAGTAGAACTTGTACCAGAAGTAACAGTAATTGTTTCGTTATTAATATCTGGATTTACAGTAATGAAAATTGTATCGTTGACACAAATACTATTTGAACAAACTTGAACAATTACAGTGTCATATCCACTAAATCCTGGGTTTGGTGTATAAGTAAATCCACCTGTACCTGGAATAATTGTTATAGTACCATTGTTAGGATTATCAACTGTGCTTCCAATTGTTGCTCCAACAGGAGAGTCGTTAGTTAAAATATTTCCAGTGATTGGACTACCTGTTGTACCACCAACGTTTTCGTTAACTACTGCTGGCCCTGGTGTAACATTTACTACAATGTTAGCAGTGTCGCATAAAGAAGGACTTCCGTTATCACATACAACAACACACATACTATCTAATCCACTGTATCCTGGATTTGGCGTATAAGTTAAACAAATTGTATTTCCAGCAACGCTTGAGGTTACAGTTCCATTTATTGGATTTCCACATGATGAATAAGAGTATGTTTGTCCAGCATCTAAATCGGAAATTGGTAAACAAACTGTTATTGGTGTTCCTTGAGGAGTAACTATTGTTGTGTCGTTAATTAGTGGTTCATCATTAACAGGAGTAACATTAATTACCACCAGAGCAGTATCACACAATGAAGGAGTACCATTATCACATACAACATAAGTTAATGTGTCAGGACCATTGTAGTTAGGGTTGGGAGTGTAAGTAACCGTTCCATCTCCGTTAACAACAGCAGTTCCGTTTGATGGGTTAGTTATGATAGTAGGATTACCTAATACATTTCCATCAGGATCGCTATCATTATTTTTAACAACAATAACAGTAGGAACATCTTCAGTAACTGAAGGATAATCATCAGTAGCAACTGGAGGTTGATTTGGGATAACACCATTAATAACAGAAACAACAACTAAAGCAGTGTCACATAAAGATGGAGTACCATTGTCGCACACAACATAAGTTAATGTATCGTTTCCTGTAAATCCATTATTAGGGGTGTATGTTAGTGTACCATCAGGATTAATTACAGCAGTCCCATTAGTAGGAATTATAAAAATAGTTGGAGTACCTAAAGTATTGTTACCATTAGGGTCGCTATCGTTTCCTTTAATGTTAACAGTAACAAGAGTATTAGGATTTGTAATAGCTAAATCATTAACAGCAATAGGAGCAAAGTTTGTGTTTGTTAAAACAGAATCAGGTACAAAGTAAATTGTAATTGTTCCGTTATCACAAAGAATTGGAGTTCCATTATCACAAACAATAACAGGAATAACAACTAATCCTGTATCAGTTGGATTTGTTGGTGTTACAACTAAAGTTCCATTTCCAGTTACTGTAACTGTTACAGGCACACCTGTTGCAGCTCCATAAGTATAAGTTAAAGCATCACCATCAGGATCACTTGAGCCAGCCGCAACGTTTACTGGCACTATTGTTCCTGCCGCGACTGTTGTATTAACATCTGTAATTACTGGAGCATCGTTTGCAGGTGTTACATTTAATATTACTAATGCAGTATCGCAAACAGAAGGTGATCCGTTATCACACACAACATAGGTTAAAGTATCTTGTCCGTTAAAGTTTGTATTAGGAGTATAAGTAATTGTTCCGTTTGGATTTACAATAGCAACACCATTGTTTGGATTGTTTAAAATGGTTGGTGTTCCAAGTATTCCTCCGTTAGGATCGCTGTCATTATTTTTAACAGCAACTGTTACAGGATTATCTTCCGTTGTAGAAGTGTAATCATCAACAGCAATTGGAGCAGCGTTTGGTTGATCTAACACTGGACTAATTATTATAACAATATTAGCAGTATCGCATAATGATGGAGTCCCATTATCGCAAATAACATACGTAATAGTATCTTGACCAATAAAACCATTGTTAGGAGTATAAGTAATTGTTCCATCAGGATTAATTACATATGTTCCGTTCGTTGGTTGCCCAGCAACTGGAACGCTTACTGTTAATGTATTAACATTTAAATCAAAATCATTTGCCAATGCATTAATAGTTACTGTTGTGTTTGGAGGAGTAACAACTGCATCGTTATTTGCAATTGGCGCTACATTAACTCCGCCCGTTGTATCAACTACATTAATAGTTACAACATCATTATCACATAAAACAGTAACAGCATAAATACTTAAATCACAAACAGTGTATGGAATAGAAATTGTTCCAGTAAATCCTGTTGGAGGTGTAACAACAATACTTCCATTACCTGTTATAGTAAGAATCGTTCCTACTGGTAACGACGCAGTGTTATAATTATAAGATAAGGAATCGTTTTCTGGATCAGAACAACTAGCTCCAACGTTAACACCTACTGGTGTATTCACAACAGTTGTTCCTACTAAAGGGCCAGCAACTGGAGCATCGTTTTCAGGTGTTACGTTTAATATTACTAATGCAGTATCGCAAAATGGAGTTGGCGCTGTTGCATCACAAACTTGATAAATTAGCGTATCGATACCATAGTAATTTGTAGTAGGAGTATAATTAATAACACCACCCGCGCCCACAGTTGCAATACCATGTGTAGGGTTTGAAGTTATTGTTACACTTGAATTATTTATGTTGCTTTGTGGATCAGTATCATTTGCTAGTACTGTTAAAGTTGTTGGAGTATCTTCTATAACAGAAACATCATCAGGGTTTGCAACTGGCGCACAATTTACAATTGAAACGGCAACTATCCCTGCAGTTGAAGTACAACCGTTTTCTGTTGCAGTAACTGAGTAAGTTCCATTCATCAATGAACTTGCATTATTTATACTAGCGTTTTGCGTAGAAGATGTATAAGTATTTGGACCTGTCCAAGAATAGGTTGGTGAACCAGCAGTTGTTGCTGTTAAATCAATTGGGTATGTTAAACAAACAGGTGAGTTACTTCCTACGGTTGGAGTAGTTGGTGTTGTATTAATTGCTACAACGACAGTTCCCACAGGAGATGTACAAGTTCCAATAGTAGCAGTAACTGAATAAGTTCCCGCCATTAATGCTGTTGCAGGACCACGAGTTGGATCTTCTAATGCAGAAGAAAATGATGAAGGGCCTGTCCAAGTATATATAGCACCTAAAATTGTATTTGATATTAAATTAATTGTATTACCTGTACAAACTGGTGAATTACTTCCTGCAATTGGAGTCAATGGCACAGCACTAACATTTATTGCACTAGTTGCTAATGAATTACAACCAGTACTAGTTTGAGTAAATGTAAATGTAGCTGTACCTCCTGAAACACCAGTAACAACACCAGCGTTAGTTACCGTTGCAAC
>CANJJP010000351.1 GCA_947474485.1 Bacteroidota bacterium
ATCATCACCAACAAAAATAAAATCGACAACGTTGATACCATTACTATGTATGTTGGTGCTGCAAATCAACCAGCTTGGTACGATTATATTTTTTCTTTAGAACCAAAACGTATTATTTTTAATCCAGGTGCAGAAAACCCTGAACTCAAAAACATGGCAAGTGATAAAGGCATTGAGTGTATTGAAGCCTGCACATTGGTTATGCTTTCAATTGGCAACTATTAATTAAACATCATGTGGAAATTTATTCTACTATTCCTTGCTATTTCGATTTTCTCCTGTTCAACACAAAAAGAGAAAGCAGATCTAATTATTCATAATGCAACTGTTTATACTGTTGATTCACTATTTAGCACTTGCCAAGCCATTGCTGTAAAAGATGGAAAAATAATTGGCACAGGAACAAACGAAGAAATTTTAAATTCATTTATTTGCGACAATAAAATGGACGCAAATAATAAATTTGTTTACCCTGGTTTTATTGATGCACATTGCCACTTTTACCATTACGCTGAAGGATTAAACGAAGTAAACTTAGTTGGCACCAATTCATTTGAAGAAGTTGTTGTAAAAGTAAATGAATTTGCAAAAGCCAATGCAATAAAAAAAGGTGAATGGATTGTAGGAAGAGGTTGGGATCAAAACGACTGGGCAATTAAAGAATTTCCTGAACGATTTATTTTAGATAGTTTATTTCCAAACAATCCTGTTTTATTAAGCCGTATTGATGGGCATGCGGCACTTGCAAACAATACAGCTTTACAAATTGCAGGCGTTACTAACGAAACAAAATTAATTGGTGGCGAAGTGTTGTTTGCAAAAAAATCGGCAAGCAATTTTAAAAACAACGAGCTGCAATTAAAAATAAAAGATGCGCAACTCTCAGGAATATTAATTGACAATGCAGTTGACTTAGTTAGTAAAAAGATTCCGAAATATTCAAATGAAAAATTAGAAGCCTCAATACTAAAAGCGCAAGCTAATTGTTTTGCAATGGGCTTAACCACTTTGGATGATGCTGGCTTGCTTAAAGAAGAAATTGATTTATTAGAAAAATTACAAAACGAGAAAAAACTAAAAATGCGTTTGTATGTAATGCTTAGCGATAGCACACCTAATTACGAGTACTACTTGAATAAAGGTCCGTACAAAACAGATTTATTAAACATACGTTCATTTAAATTTTATGCAGATGGTGCTCTAGGTTCTCGCGGGGCATGTTTGTTAGAGCATTATACCGATAAACCCGAGTGGACAGGTTTTTTATTAAACCGTAAAGAACATTTTGAAGAAAAAGCCAAACTACTTGCCAGCAAAGGTTTTCAAATGAACACCCATTGCATTGGAGATTCGAGCGATAGAATTATTGCAACTATTTATAATGATATTGCAACTATACAAAATAACTTACGCTGGAGAATAGAACATGCGCAAATTGTAAGCCTACAAGATTTAGAAAAATTTAAATACATCATTCCATCTGTGCAACCAACACACGCAACTAGCGATATGTATTGGGCAGAAGAACGCTTAGGAAAACAACGTGTAAAAACTGCTTTTGCATACAAAGATTTATTAAGTGCTTCGGGTATTGTTGCATTAGGAACTGATTTTCCTGTAGAAGACATTAGCACCTTTAAAACATTTTACGCAGCCGTTGCACGTAAAGACAGTAAAGGATTTCCTGAGAATGGATTTCAAAAAGAAAATGCTTTAACACGTGAGCAAACACTAAGAGGAATGACCATTTGGGCAGCCTACTCCAACTTTGAAGAAAAAGAAAAAGGCAGTATCGAAAAAGGAAAGTTTGCTGATTTTGTGATATTAGATAAGGACTTGATGAAGTGTGAGGAGAAGGAGATATTAAACACGAAGGTCATTGCTACCTATATCAATGGTTCGGCTGTTTTTAGCCAATAAATTGGTATATTTACCTCTTTTTAAATCCCTAATTAATGAGAAAGAAAATTGTTGCCGGCAATTGGAAAATGAACAAAACATTACCCGAGGCAATTGAATTGGTAGAGAACATTTTAAAAGCAAACACTTCTGCAGAAGTGTATAAAATTTTTATTCCACCTTTTCCATTTATATATCCTGTTTCAAAAGCAATTGAGAAAACAGCTTCTCGCTTTTTTGTTGGTGCACAAAACCTGCACGATAAAGAAAGCGGGGCATTTACAGGGGAAACTTCATTAGCAGCATTAATATCTGTTGGCGCAAGTTATGTGTTAGTTGGACATTCAGAACGCAGAAGTTATTTCAATGAATCAGCTGAGTTTTTAAAAAACAAAATCAATACTTGCATTACAGGTAACATCACCCCTATTTATTGTTTCGGAGAAATGTTAGCAGAGCGCGAAGCAAACAAACATTTCGAAATAATTGAACAACAATTAAACGAATCTGTTTTTCATTTAAGCGCAGAAGATATTGCAAAGGTAGTATTAGCATACGAGCCTGTATGGGCAATAGGTACTGGCAAAACAGCTTCGCCAGAGCAAGCTCAAGAAGTTCATCAATTTATTCGTACTTGTTTAGAGAAAAAATATAGCAAACAAATTGCTGATTCTATTTCTATTTTATACGGAGGTTCTTGCAATGCGCAAAATGCAAAAGAACTATTTTCTATGCCAGATATTGATGGCGGCTTAATTGGCGGGGCATCATTAAAAGCTGAAGACTTTGTTACTATTATTAATTCCTTTTCATGAACTACTTAGGAATACATTTTAAAGTTGCCCCTGTACAACCAGGAACAGATATATTAATTGCCATGCTTGGCGAATACGAATTTGATTCGTTCGTTACTGCCGAAACAGGCTTTGATGCGTTTATTAAAGAAGAAGATTTTAAGCAAGAAATGATTGATGAAATTCCTGAAATGGATTTTACTTTTACTTACGAAATCGAAAAAATAGAACAAAAAAACTGGAATGCAGAGTGGGAAAGCAATTTCCACCCTGTGTTTGTTGAGAATAAATGCTGCATTCGTGCCTCTTTTCATGAGAAACCAGAAAATGTGCAACTAGACATTTTGATTGACCCAAAAATGTCATTCGGCACAGGGCATCATGATACCACCTGGTTAATGTCGCGCGCATTGTTTGAAATAGATTTAAAAAACAAATCGCTTTTAGATATGGGCTGCGGAACAGGAGTTTTGGCAATTATAGCTAAAAAACTTGGCGCATTAGCTGTTGAAGGAATTGATATTGACGATTGGAGCATTGAAAACAGTATTGAAAATGGCAAAAACAATCATACGGAAGGAATTACTTTTTACAAAGGCAATGTAAATTCATTAGTGAACAAACATTTTGATATTGTGTTAGCTAACATTAATCGAAACGTTTTATTGAACGATATGCATGCTTATTACGATTGTTTGCCATCGGG
>CANJJP010000352.1 GCA_947474485.1 Bacteroidota bacterium
TAAAAACAATTGAAAATATTTCATTACAAGATGTTAAAGATTATTACAAAAACTACTACACCCCAACAGGTACTAATTTAGTTGTAGTTGGTGATGTTGAAGAATCTGATGTAAAAGCTAAACTTGAGTTTTTAAACAAATGGGCTGCTAAGGAAGTTAAAATTCAACCTATTGTTGAAATGGCAAGTCCACAAGAGCCTCAATTCTTTATTTACAATAAAGATGCAGCGCCTTCTTCGGTAATCTTTATGGGGTATCCTTCAATTAAATATGATGCAACAGGTGATTACTACAAAAACCGAATTGCTAACTTTATTTTTGGAGGTAACTTCAATAGCCGTTTAAATTTAAATTTACGTGAAGAAAAAGGCTACACCTATGGTATTTATTCTGGGTTTAGAGGAGATAAATACACAGGTAAATTCGTAATCAGTTCTTCAGTTAAACGTTCGGCTACTGCTGCATCTTTAGCAGAGATTATGAAAGAATTTAAGAAATACCAAACAGAAGGTATTACAGATAAAGAACTTGAATTCACAAAAAACTCATTATTAAACGAAGAAGCATTAAAATATGAATCTCCTTATCAAAAAGCTTCATTCTTATCTAATATTGCACGTAATGGCTTAGACAAAGACTATACTTCAAAGCAAAACCAATTGCTAAAAACAATGACTAAGGATGAAGTTAATCAACAAATTAAAAAGTATTTTGACGCCAATAAACTAACTACAGTTATTGCTGGTGATAAAGATTTAATTCAAGTGCAATTGGATAAAATGGCAAAAGACAAGCAAAACAAAGAAGTTTTAGATAAAGTTAAATTAAAGAAAATATCTGTAGATTAATAATTTACCTTTTGGTATAATAATTGGTTTATTGACAAAAAAAAGAATATGAGAGTACTATTAACATCACTTTTGACAGTTAGTGTTTTAGCTGTGTCAGCACAAAGTAATCAGCTTCAGAATACTATTAATTATTTGAAAACAAAGGAATATGATAAAGCAAAAGCTGCTGCTGATGCTGCTGCTGTGCACGAAAAAACATCATCAAGTGCAAAACTTTGGATGTACAGAGGAATGGTTTATCAAGAAATTCATACAGCAAAAGATCCAAATGTAGGTAAGTTAGATGCTGATGCAATTGAAAAGGCTGTTGAAAGTTATATTTCTTGCTATAAATTTGACAAAGATGAAGTTTATAAAGAAACAGTTAAAAACAACTTACCAAATGCATGTGCTTATTTAAGTGATAAAGCTCTTTATTTAATTGATATGAAGGAATTTGATAAAGCTGCAAAAGCTTATGATATTCTTGAAAGTGCTTTACCTTACGATTACGATCAAGCAATGAAAAGAAATAACATTACTAAAGAAAAGTTAATGTTTAATCGCTACAGGATGTATATCAAATCGGGGAATAAAGAAAAAACCTTTGAAAGTGCTAATAAGTTAATTGATATCAAATACAAAGATCCAAGTATTTATACTGAAATGATAAAATTATCTTTACAAGAGAAAGATACTTTAAAGGCATTATCTTATGTTGAAAAAGGTAAAATCTTATTTGAAGATAATATTGATTTAATTAACCAAGAAATAAACATCTATCTAGCTCAAAAGAAAATTGATGTACTTAAAGATAAATTAGCTAAAGCAATTGAACTTGCTCCAGATAATGAAGTTTTACATACCATCTTAGCTACTATTTATCAAAAAAACAATGAATTAGAAAAGGCAGAAGCTTCTTATTTAAAATCGCTGGAAATAAAGCCTGATTATGAAATTGCAAATTTCAACTTAGGTGCAATGTATTTTAACGCAGGTAATGCTTGGAATGAAAAACTAAATAACTTACCTCCAAAAGAAACTGCCAAGGCTAAAGAATATGAAGCTAAAGCAAATGATCAGTTTAAAAAAGCTGTAATCTATTTAGAGAAATCTTACGAATTATCCCCAGATAAAAACACGAAGAAACAATTAAGACAGCTTTTCTTGCGTTTAGGTGAAACAGAAAAAGCAGATAAATACAAATAAATTTGAAAGAGAATTAAAAATAAAAGTGAGCTAATGCTCACTTTTATTTTGTCCAAAAATTTCCTTATGGAATAATTTCGATTCTTCGTCTTATTACAAAATACACATTATGAAAAAGCAAATTATAAACCTACTAGCGTTTCTTCCAATTTTAGCGCTTGCACAGCCAGGAAAAGTTCAATCCGCATGGAGAAATATTTCAGACTACGAAAGTACATACGATGTTAGTTCCTTAACAAGTGCAAAAGAAGCGATTGATTTGGCTCTTGTGCACGAAAAAACCAAGGACAATGCAAAGACTTGGGTGTACAATTCTAAAATTGAGTATTATTTGTTTAGAGAAGCATTTAAGGCGGAACAGGCTAAACTTACTACTATAAAAAATGATGCTGAAAAAAATGAAGTTTCTTATGGAAGTGTTAATCCAATTAAACTAAAGGATTCATACAACTCATTAAAAAAAGCAATGGCACTTGATAAAGATCAATCTTACAAGCCAGATATTGATAAAATACAATCTCAGTTAGCATTAGAAATTGGAAATATCGCAATTGGAAAGTACAAGGCTAAAACTTACGAAGATGCTACTGACTTGTTTATTATCTCATACGAAGTTTATAAATCAATATCTGGAAATAAGGATACTAATACACTTTCAAACGCTTTACTTTGTGCACAAAAAGCGAGTTCTCAAATAAAATTAATAGAGGTGAGTAATTACATGATTAAGGAAAATCTTGCTATTCCATTTACTTATCAAAGTTTGTGCGAGGCTCAATTAGCATCAAAAGATACAGTAGCAGCGCTTCAAACATTAAAAACAGGTAGAACCGCATATCCAAATGATATTTCATTGATGAATAAGGAAACTGAATTTTATTTAATGCAAGGTAAAAAGCAAGAAGCTATTGACAATTTAAATAAATTAATTGCACAATCGCCAAACCAAGTTTTTCTTTATGTAGTAAGAGGAAATGTATATGATAATCTGGCAAATCCAATAGGATCAGAAGCGAAAAAGCCCTCAAATTATGAAGAGTTAGTAGTAAAAGCAGAAGCGGATTACTTAAAATCAATTGAACTTGATCAAAACAATTTTGGTTACTTATATAATATTGGAGCGCTTTATAATAATTGGGGAGTTTATTATCAAAACAAAGCAGATGCTATAAATAAAGTGAATGCTGAACAAAAAACATTAGTGGAAAAAGCGCAAGTTTTATTTAAAAAATCAATTGTAAATCTTGAAAAAGTCTTAGAATTAAATAGTAGTGATAGTCAAATAATGTACGCACTAAGAAAACTTTATTTACAAACTGGAGATAGCGCAAAAGCTGCGCAAATGTCGGAAAGAATGAA
>CANJJP010000353.1 GCA_947474485.1 Bacteroidota bacterium
AATGAGTGTTTCCTTGGCTTTTGCATAATTACCCCACAGTAAAAAAATAAGTCCTTCTTTTTTATCGGATAAGGTTTTAATAACCGAATCTGTAAAACGCTCCCAGCCTTTCCCTTGGTGAGATCCAGCGGCAGCTTCACGCACGGAAAGCGTAGCATTTAACAATAAAACACCTTGTTTTGCCCATGGTTCCAAATTCCCACTTTCGGGTATTGGGTATCCCAAATCTGTATGCAATTCCTTGAAAATATTTTGCAATGAAGGTGGTTTTCTTAGCCCATCCGAAACCGAAAAACTAAGTCCATTCGCCTGCCCGAAGCCATGGTATGGGTCTTGACCCAAAATAACAACTTTAACCTCATCAAAAGGTTTTAAATTAAACGCAGCAAACATTCTACTCTCAGGAGGGAAAACCCTGAAATGCGATTTTTCTTTTACTAGAAACTCTTTCAATTCCTTGAAGTAATCCTTCTCAAACTCAATCCCAATAACACTTTTCCAAGATTCATTCAGTAAAATATCGTTCATGAGTTTGTTGCTTTTTAATAGAAAGTAAAAAAAGTTAAAAAAAACGGATTTATATAATTTGTATAAACAAATTATTCTTCTATTTTTGTTGTATAATTATGCAGTTACTAATTCTCATTTCTTTATCGTTTGGACTTTTTGGTTCGATTGTTGTTTTAAACAGCAAGAAAAAACTTAACCCTATACTAAAAAAATAAACACTAATTTTAAAAACTGAAATAAATAATTTATCATGAAAAAGATCGTTGTATTGGCAATTGCTATCGTATTATCATTAGGTGCTTTCTCTTGTAAAACAGGCGAAAAATGTCCTGCTTATGGAAAAGCTGACGTAAAATCTACTTCAAAAAGAGTTTAATTTTAATCATATTTATATCAGCTAACCCCATTTGCTTTGCAGATGGGGTTATTTTGTTTATGGACTTCTCATGCTAAAAAAACTAAATAACTTATTTCTTATAATAATTGTAATGTTTACAATTTATTCTTGTTATCTGGGAAAAAAGATAGAGCATAACCTTGTAATCTATATAGATAAAAGCTCCTTAATTACTAAATCAATTTCTAATGTCCAGCAACCCATTTATTTAAATTATAATACCACTGAACAGTACGCCGAAACTTTTTACAATAAATTACTAAATGAAGTTACCTACCAAACAAACATTAGTATTACTGATGATGTAAGTAAAGCAAACTACACACTTAAATTAAATTATTTCGAAGTTGCTGAGAGCGAATCGAGGCAAGTTGTAAATGATGCAGCTTCTCCTTATAATGGACAAACTTATTTTTTATCGGAGATAGATACAAAATGCAATTTTGATATTTTAAAAGGTGCTGAAAAAATTGGAACTTATACCGCTTATGCAGATAAGGATGAAAAATTAAAAAACAATCAAACAATTTTGCAACTAGCAACAGGTTCTAACAAAGACAATACACAGTATCGAGAGAAATCATTACCAAGCGATATATGCAATGACCTTTCAGAAAAATGCGGAAGAAGAACTTGGAATTTGTTTACACAAAAATTAGTGAAGAAATTAAAATAGTTAAATTCATAATTACTATAAATTCAGCCATGCTTTTGCTGCATCGCCTAAAATCATTTTCTTTTCGGAATCAGAAATTGGAGCAGAACGGACTAATTCGCCAGGAACCGCTTCGCCCAATGGGAAAGGGTAATCCGAGCCTTGCATTACTTTATCTGCACCAACCATATCAATTACATATTGCAACATTTTATGGTCGCACACATGCGAATCAACCCAAAATTTTCCTAAATATTTTTTTGGATTTTCTGCATTATCAATGGCAACTAAATCTGGTCTGCAATCCCAGCCATGCTCAATACGACTGATGGTTGGCAAGAAAGAACCACCACCATGTGCAAAACACACTTTTAAGTTTGGATATTTTTCGAACACACCACCAAAAATCATAGAGCATATTGCTCTGCTAATTTCGGCAGGCATACCAACTAACCAAGGCAACCAATATTTTGCCATGTGCTCCTGCCCCATCATTTGCCAAGGATGCACAAGCACTGCAGCATTTAAACTTTCGCAAGCCGCAAAAAATTCCATGAACTCAGGCTCGCTTAAATTTTTGTTATTTACGTTACTTCCAATTTGAACACCTTTATGCCCCGCTTTCATGCAACGTTCTAATTCTTGTATAGAAAGTTTTGTGTCTTGTAAAGGAACAGTTGCTAAACCAATAAATTTTGAAGGATGATTATTTACCACTTCAGTAATATGGTCGTTTAAAAACATCGACACTTCCAAAGCATGTTGCGCTTGTGCCCAGTAGCTAAACATTACAGGGATAGTACAAATCACTTGCATATCTGCTTGGTGTTGTTCCATCTCTTGCATACGAATGTTTTCATCCCAACAATTAGCAACGATTTCTCTAAAACGTTTGTCGCCTTGCATCATCCATGCTCTGCCTTCTGCATGATGGTCGAGTTGAATGAATTCTCCGTAACCAAATTTTTTTGCAAAATCAGGGATGTGTTTTGGAATAATGTGCGTGTGTGTATCTATTGTAAACATAAAATAATTCTATTAGAAAGGATCGTCGATATCGTTATTAGGATTGCCGCGTTTAATGTCGTTACCCTTTAATTCATTATTTCCCGAATCCCAATTTTTTGATGCAATTGTTTTTGTTTGTACAGGGGCAAGGAAATCCTCAGCTGGAGCCATTCCTGAACTTGCATTGTACATATTTGTATTGTCTTCTTGATAATCTAAATCAGTAAATTTAGCAAACTGACCGATGAAACGTAAAGAAACATCTTCTAATGAACCATGACGATTCTTCGCAATGATTACCTCAGCTCGTCCTTTAGTAGAGTTTCCGTTTTCATCTTCTGTTAAACCATAATACTCTGGACGGTATATGAACATTACCATATCCGCATCTTGCTCAATCGCACCAGATTCACGTAAATCACTTAACATTGGACGCTTACTTCCTGAAGCACGTGTTTCAACACTACGACTTAATTGAGAAAGTGCAATAATTGGAATATTTAATTCCTTTGCTAATCCTTTTAATGAACGAGAGATATAAGAAATTTCTTGTTCACGATTTCCTTTATTATCTGCACCAGCAGTCATTAACTGAAGGTAATCGATGATAATCATTTCGATACCAAAATTTTCTTTTAAACGACGAGCCTTTGCACGTAATTCGAAAATAGAAAGTGCTGGAGTATCATCAATGTATAATGGAGCTTTAGAAAGCGCATTAATACGTGTGTTTAATTGTTGCCACTCGTAAGGCTCTAAATTTCCTTTTCTAATTTTATCTTGATTTAATTCGGCCTCACCCGAAATTAAACGATTTACTAATTG
>CANJJP010000354.1 GCA_947474485.1 Bacteroidota bacterium
AGTAGTTTAACAATTCGCCATAAAGATGTTCGAAAACTTGATAGTTACGGTTTTTATTACCGTCACTCATTGTTGATTTAGCGGGGCTTTGTTCTAATCCAAGGCCTGAAATGAATGTTTCGCTAACCCCGATTCCAACCGAAATATCCTCCAGAGTAATTGATTTACAAAGCTGTCCGAACAAAAGCGCTACTAACTAATCGTAAGTTTTATATTTATGGCAGTATTTATCACTTTTTAAGCGATTAATTGATTTTGATAAAATATGATTGGGAATTAAATCAATAATCAGACTAATTATTGGTTTATTGTTATTTTTGTTTCTGCGGAAAAGGCTTGAAACTTAATTATAATTTAGAACAAAATCGAGAACTGGTCATAAGTAATTCTACTTCTCCTCAGGATACGCATTATCCCTACCTGGAATAAAACTTTTCAAGTAATAATACCTCCATCTCTTAGCTGCCTTTGCATTTAAGAATTCTAGGACAGGTTTATCATCGGTAATTAATTCTGCCCCGTTTAAATCAATTTTTTCAGTAAATTCTTTCGTCAATGTTGGCAACCAAGTACGTGAACTTACAACAACAAAATTTCGGAAATCTTCTTTGTTTATTTCTCCTGTCCAGCCGATGGTGTAATTATAACCTGATTTTTTGATGGTGTTTAATAAAGCTAAATTACCTAAACCTGCTGGGACTTTGCAATAGCCATAGGTATTAAATAAAACCAAGGTGCTATCGGTCGTGATTTTTTTTAATCGCTCAAAACTTTCATTACTTAATACATGCGATGGAGTAACCTCACCATTAAATAAATCAACCAACACAAAATCAAACTTTTCATCCATACGCTCGATTGCGTGGCGTGCATCGTCTTCAATTACTTTTACTTTATCTGATAAAGCAAAATATTTTTTCGCTACAAATGCAATACGTGTGTCTAACTCAACACAGGTAACATCAAAACCTTTTTCTGTCAACATATTTGCAACTGCACCGCCGCCAAGCCCAAGTATCAATGCTTTTGGTCTATCTTTTTTTATTTGAATAGCAACTTCTTCTATTTGATCAACATAATCCAAATACGATTTTTTAGTTGTTGTTTCAGTCCAGGTTTGAATAATATTATTGATAAGTAAGATACGATGATTTTCTCCTCTTCGTGTGGAGTCCATATCCCAATGGGTTTCTAGCACTTCTAACTTTCCTAATAAACCTTCACTTTTGTATATTACATTTTTTACATCTTCGTTTTTTGCTGCAACTAAAAAGCTGGATGCTGCTATTAGTAAAGAAACTAAGAGTAAAGTCTTTCCATTTTTTACACCAAAATAAACCAATGAACAAGCAATCATTAAAAAACCAAAAATGAATAAGGGAAATGTTAAACCTATTATTGGAATTAAATAAAAGCCTGTTAAAAAAGTTGCTATAATACCTCCCAATGTTGAGATTGCGTATATCTCCCCTGCTCTTTTCCCACCATCTTTTTCAGTCGAAATGTTTTGAATAATAAGCGGGGAAATCATTCCCATGCAAAACACAGCAGGTAATAAAATGGCTGCTGAACAAATAATAACTGCCAACATCAAATTCATACTAAAGGCAAGTGGCGACAAAAAATTAAGAATAACTGGAATGGCAATAATAAAAATTCCCGCTACAAAAAAGGTAAAAAATAAAATACGTTTACTGTTTTCTTTTTGCGAAATTCTGCCGCCAAAAAAATAACCTGCCGCCAAACCTCCCAATGTTAAAGCCATTACACTACTCCACACATATAGTGATGAACCAAAAAGCGGGGCAAGTAATTTTGCTCCAATAATTTCGGTTGCCATTACAGATGCACCTTCGATAAAACTAATTAAATAAAACAGAGAGCGTTTGTTCATGTAATTTTATACTAAATGAAATTCAGTTAATCCTTCGATTGGTTCTTTTAAAATTTGCCCAATGCTAATTCCTCTTTTAGTAGCAGCAGTTTGTAGTTGTTTGCTAAAATGAAAAGCTACTGAACCTACGAAACTAACTTTGTATTCTTTGTAATTAGTATATTTTTCGACTTGATATTTAAAAAAGGTTTCGAAACATTCTTCTACCACTTTATTCACTTGCTCATCCTGAATGTGAGAGTGAGCAAGCTTTGCAAAGCTTGCTAAATAACGATTTGGCAATGGACGTTTATAAACCGAATTTAAAATCACTTCACGTTGAACACCTTGAGATTCAAGTCTTTCTTTTAATGCAGGATTTAATTCATCATTTGCGTAAGCCTGTAATAATTGTTTTCCAATATGAGCTCCACTTCCAAAATCTCCAAACATGTACCCCCAAGAAGGAACGTTTTCTATAACTTCTTTTCCATCATACAAACAGCTATTGGAACCGGTTCCTAAAATACAAGCGATTCCCTTTGTATTACCAAGCAAAGCGCGAGCAGAAGCAAGTAAATCATGGTCAACTTTAACTTTTGATTTAGGTAAACAATTTCTAATTGCCGATTCAACAATTTCAACTTTTTCGGGAGAGGAACAGCCCGCTCCGTAATAATGAACTTCAGTTAATGCTGAAATCCAATCAGGCTCAACATTAGGTAAAAGCTGCGTGTATAAAATTTGTTCTATATCGTCTTTTGTTTGAAAGTAAGGATTAATGCCTTCTGTAGAGATATCCACAATCTCCTTTGTCTCTTTCACCAAACGCCAAGTTGTTTTTGTACTTCCGCTATCTGCAATTATCATTCAGAAATTATTATGTTTGTATTCGATAAAAATAAGGTTTTTTTCGCATTTATTTATGAAGGTTTTAATGGTTTGTTTGGGTAATATTTGTAGGTCGCCTGTGGCAGAGGGAGTATTGCGCAAATTAGCTGAGGACAAAGGTTTGCAGCTACAGGTTGATTCGGCAGGAACAGCAGGTTATCATATTGGTTCGCATCCTGACAAACGCTCGATAAAAAACGCAAAAAAAAATGGAGTTGATATTAGCAATTTAGTTGCGCGTGAATTTAGCGTGAATGATTTTGATAATTTTGATAGGATTTATGCTTTAGATGCAAATAACTTAAGCGATATACATCAATTAGCTCGTAATGACGAAGACAAAAAGAAAAGCGATTTATTATTAAACGCCCTCTTTCCTGGGCAAAACAATGCAGTACCCGATCCTTACTATGGAGGAGAAAAAGAATTTGAAAATGTTTTTCAATTGATATACGCAGTTTGCGATAAAATAACAGACGAATTAGTAAAAGAATTAAAATGAATAGAAACGAATTAATAGAACAAATACGTTCAAAAAAAAGTTTTTTATGCGTCGGCTTAGACCCCGACATGAATAAAATCCCAAAACACCTTCTTAGTGCTGAAGATCCCATTTTCG
>CANJJP010000355.1 GCA_947474485.1 Bacteroidota bacterium
ATCCTATCACCAATTCTATTGCACATTGTTTTATACGGAGCTGTATTTTTTGAAATCATTTCATATTTCCAAAATTGGGCAATTAGTTCACCTAAAATTCATGTTCCAGCAACAGAATTTTACACACCACCACCAATTGAAGATAAAAGCATTTTTACTTTCATGGCATTATGGTTATTGATTTACACCACACTTTACTTTGCCGTTTCACTTGTGTTAAATAGCTCAACAAAAAAATCGGATAAGGCCAATTGGATACTTTATAGTTTTGCTTTATTATTTTTAACACTATCGATAACAACAGGACTGTCGGGATTAGGACAATTACGAACATTCTATTTTAGCGTAACCGAAGAGTTTTTCCCAGCTCAATTTAAAACAGAATGGTTTGTAAAATTCCGCTATGTGCTATTTGTTTTTACAGCACTTTCAATTGGTTTAATTTATTTTTCCCAGCGCCAGATTAAAAACAAAATGTCTTCAACCATTTTCACTTGGGTAATGCACTTGAGTATATTAACTTTATTAAGCAGCGAACTAGTTCAACAATTTAGAAACTACAATAGCGAGGATGTTGTTATTTATGAGAAAATTGCCAAACGTATGGGTTTTACAATTTTGTGGTCACTTTACTCCTCTTTATTAATCACATTCGGAATTTTAAGAAAGATTAAAATGCTTCGTATTATGGGATTTAGTTTATTTGGTGTTACACTCATTAAATTATTAGCAGATACTGTTCACATGTCATTAGGTTATAAATTGATTGTTTACATTTCTGTAGGACTTATTTTAATGATAATTGGATTCTTATACCAACGCTTCAAACAACTTTTATTCGGAGATGACCAAGAAAATTAATTTTTATTTCACTCTTTTTTGCCTTGTTCTGTTTACGGAATTCGTTTCGGCACAAAAGTTTAATGACTTTAATTTCTTTAGAGAAATTAATGAAGTTAGTGCTTCTTCCTACTACAAAATAAAACTCGATAATGAAATTTTAGGCAAGTCGAATTATGAATTTAATGACTTTAGAATTTTTAGAGTTGATGAAAACGACACCATAGAAACGCCCTACTTATTAAATTGGGATAAAGCAGAATATGAATACATCAAGCAATACGAAAGTATTATTGATAAATCGTACAAAGCAAACAACACTTCTTATTATACCATTAAAATAAAAGAGCGCAGAGAGATTAACGAGATTAACTTAGAAGTTTCTGAAAGTAATTTTGACAAGACCCTTAAATTAGAAGGAAGTGACGACAATAAAAACTGGAAAACAATTAAAGAAAATATTCGAATAGTTGGTTTTCAACAAAACGATTTTAAATACACTAAAATTAATTTTAATGTTTCTTCTTTTCCATATTATAGAGTAAGCATAAATGATCAACACTCGAACAAAATTAATATAGAACAAGCTTACACTGCCTATAATAGGAATGTAGTAAGGAAACCAAATTACATCAAAGACACTTACATCGTAAGAAAAGAAATTAAAAAAACAGAGAAGCCCAAACCAACCGAAAGCTTTGTTGCAGAAGCTTACACACAAATTAAGGTTACACTTCCGTATAAGGCTTCAATTAATTCATTAAGTCTGAGTTGCAGAGAAAAGAATCTTGACTTCTACCGTCAAATTGCGATTTACGATAAAAAAGGAAAAGAATTGTATTATGGCAATTTCACTAACCTATGTGAAAACGGTATTAACAACTATGAATTTGCAGAAACAAATTTAAGCGAGTTACTTATTAAAATATTTAACAAAGACAATGAAGCGCTTCCTGGCATTGATATTAAAGTAAACGGAAGCGAGGCATATTTATTAGGAAAATTAGAGCCGGAAGAAAAATATTTACTTGCTTATTCCGGAAGAAAAAATATTGCACAAGGAAACTATGATTTGCATTATTTCTCTGATAAAATGGAAAGAACAAGCAAAGCAATTGATTTAAAAAGTGAACAAGTAATAAAGCACGAAAAGCCTAAAAAGAAAGAATCAATTATTAGTGATCAGAAATGGCTTTGGATTACCTTGATTGGTTTAGTTCTTCTGCTTGGTGCTTTTGCATTCTCCTTAATGAAAAAAGTTAATCGTTAGTTCTAGAACGATTTCCTTTAATAAAATCAGCAACTAAATAGGCAATTAATTTACCCGTTTTATTATCCGCCTTAATATGAGCCAATACTGGTGCACCTTCTGCAATATAAAAATAACAAGCATTTAATTTTTTAGCTGCATTATAAACATATTGCCTCGCTTGCACAGGCGATAAACCACTTGAGGTCTTTGCACTTGAAGGAACATTGGTAATGGCATCTAAATCAATCTCTACACCGCAGTAATTATCCTTGCAAAAATTGATGCATTCATCAGTTGCTTCGTTAAATGTTTTGTCTTCAGCAATAAAAATACTTTCGAAAGTATTGTAAAATAAATTCTCTTTATCGTTTGCAAATTTATTTAATACACTATCCGTATTATACGATTCGTGTATTCCAAGAACAGCATATTTAGCTAAATGATTTTCCTCGAATGCATAACTAAAACCGTTTCCACTATGTCTTCCCTCCAAAGGACGCATATCAGTATGAGGATCGCAATTAATTACGTTAATTCCCTTTTGGGTTATTTTGCCTGAACTTTTTAATCCTTCACTTGCTCCTTTTATATTTGGATACGCATTGTTATGGCCACCGCCAATAATGATTGGGATTTTACCTGCAGCTACAATTAATTTAATTACTTCACAAACACGTGCATCAACAAACTCAACCAGTTTTCTTAAATACTCAATTTCATCTCTTGTTTTTTGATTGAGTGCATCAGCATTCTTCATCACATCATCAAAATCAACATGCCCCAAAACCAATAATTCCTCTCCTCTTAAAAATTCGTTACTTTGAATATTTAAAATATTTTCCAAAGCAGGTTTCCATGCTGTTTGTGTACCACCTCTACCATAATTAGCTCTAACACCAATATCTTCGGGTAAACCAAGCAATACATATTTAGCACTTGAGTTGTGTAAATCCTCAGGAAAATTAGTTATGGTTTGTACACTTTGTCCCAATTTTATTTCAGAACCACGTTTACGTGTGAAAGAAGCAATGTCTTTTGAACTATAGATTATTAGATATGGTAGCATATAGGCTGCGAAGTTACGTGCTTAAAGGGAAATAACAAAAATTATGGCTCATATTATTTAATAATAAAAACACCCGATAGCATGCTATCGGGTGTTTTGAACAAATCAATAAAACTTTCTGTCATTTTTTTTGACAAATAGTACAACTATTAGTACAGGTTGCCTCCCCATAAAAATTGATTAAAATCTCCTGGAGGTTTATTATTTCCA
>CANJJP010000356.1 GCA_947474485.1 Bacteroidota bacterium
AACTTCGATGGATTTTTCAAGAGCATTTATTTCTCTTATAACACCCAATTCAACAATATCAATTACCGGAATTTCTGGATCAGGGATTTCATGCAGAAAACCCATTATTTTTTCGTTGGTAAAAAGTTGATTATTCATTAGAGTATAAAGATAGCTGCAATTATCATAACAATGATGATTACAAGGTATTGCCAAATATCAACGAAATAAGGAGAATATTTTTTCCAGTTACTCATTTATCAACTACCACTTAGCACCAGGAATAACACGAGGCAAATATTGCATCTCTGCTAAAATATAACCTAAATGCTCGGTATGTTTTCCTTGACGACTTCCAGTTTGCATTACTGCAACTAAAGGAGTTGTAATGCTGGCCTCGTTTAATATATTAATAACTTGCTTGTCCCATGCAGCTTTTACAGCAGTCATATCAACTGCAATTCCTTCTTTAATTAATAGAGCATCTACTTCGTTCATTTCGAATTGCTCACCAGTATATCTCCACAAATCATTCACAGCATCTTGCAAACGTTGTTTACTTTCTTCTGTTCCGCCTCCAAAACGTAACATCCAAGAACCAGAGTGACGAACATGATAGGTAATTTCTTTAATTGACTTAGCAGCAATACCAGCAAGTGTTTCATCTTTGCTATTTGCTAATGCAGTATAAAAATGGAAATCAAACACATCAACAAAATATTGACGAGCAATTGTTTTTGCATAATCTCCATTTGGTTGCTCAACTAATTGAGTATTGTAAAATTCTCTTTCGCCACGTAAAAAAGCTAAATCATCTTCGCTTCTTCCTTTGCCTTCAACTTGCCCTGCATATTCTAATAACGATTTTGCTTGACCTAAAATATCTAATGCAATGTTGGTAAGTGCTAAGTCTTCCTCTAAAAAAGGTCCGTGTCCTGTCCACGCTGCTAAACGCTGTGAAAGGATTAAACCATTATCTGCTAATCGTAATGTATAACTAAATAAAGCTTCTTGCTTGTTCATTTTGAAAAATTAAAAATTAAAAATTATGAATTAAAAGTTTCATGTACTTTTTAATAAATACTTTTTAATTGTATTACATGTGTTTAACTGCGTCAGGGATTTGATAAAAAGTTGGGTGACGATAAACCTTGTCATTTGCAGGCTCAAAGAAAGGACCTAAATCCTCTGGAGAACTTGATACGATAGCAGTTGACGGCACTACCCAAATTGCTGTTCCTTCGCCTCTTCTTGTATATAAATCACGTGCATTTTGCAATGCCATTTCTTTATCAAACGCGTGTAAACTTCCGCAGTGTACAAATGGTTGCCCCGGTTTTCTTTGTAAAAACACTTCCCACAATGTTCCTTGAGTATCGTTATTGCTCATCTTTGTTTAAAATTATTTTCCGTTTAAAATTATGCTGCACTCATTACTTCATTCTTCTTTAGCGCATAGGCTGTTGCTGCTGCACGCACCCATTCACCTTCATTATGTGCTTTTACACGAGCTGCTAAACGCTCTTTGTTACAAGGACCATTCCCAGCAACAACAGCTGCAAACTCATCCCAATTTGGAGTTCCAAAATCGTAAGCTTGTCTTTCCTCGTTCCATTTTAAATCTGGATCAGGAATAGTTAATCCTAAATACTCCGCTTGAGATACTGTTTGGTTAACAAAACGCTGACGTAATTGATCATTACTTTCACGTTTAATTTTCCACTTTATTGCTTGTGCAGAGTTTGGAGATTTATCATCTGTTGGACCAAACATCATTAAAGTTGGCCACCACCAACGATTTAAAGCATCTTGTGCCATTGCCTTTTGCTCAGGCGTTCCAAAAGCTAAGTGACAAACACTTTCGTATCCTTGGCGTTGGTGAAAACTTTCCTCTTTACAAATACGAACCATAGCACGGCTGTAAGGACCATAAGAAGTACGTTGCAACATTACTTGATTCATAATTGCAGCACCATCAACTAACCAGCCCACCATACCAATATCTGCCCATGTTAAGGTTGGATAATTGAATATAGATGAATATTTTGCTTTTCCTGTATGTAATGCATCTAATACTTCTTCGCGAGAAGTGCCAAGGGTTTCAGCTGCAGTGTATAAATACAAACCATGTCCACCTTCGTCCTGAACCTTTGCCATTAATACGATTTTAGCTCGTAAACTAGGGGCGCGAGTAATCCAATTTCCTTCGGGTAACATTCCAATAATTTCAGAATGCGCATGCTGAGAAATTTGACGAATTAAATGCTTACGATAATTATCGGGCATCCAATCTTTAGGTTCAATCATCTCATTTTTTTGAAGTTTGGCATCAAACCATTCTTCCATATTTAGATTTTCCATAAGCGTAGTGTTGAATGACACAAATATAAGGCTTTAAAGGTGAAAATTCAAACAAGTTTTTCCTTTTATTTAACAGGAATACAGATGATTCTTATCAGGTTCTATTTGTGTGAAAATTTATTTCAGATAGATTAGAATTCTTTAAACAAAAATCTTATTCTAAAATAAAATCCAAATAGGTTTTATCGTTCACAACAGTAAAATCGGCATCAGGATATGCTTTTGCAAAAGCAACTGGCTTTTTCGGGATTTTTTTTGAACTTAATTTAAATTCGAAAGCATGGAGTTTTCTATCGCTGTGCTCTATCAAATCAATTTCTTGTTGATCGTAAGTGCGCCAAAAATAATAATCGGGTTTGTGTTTTAAAATTGCGTTGCGTTTTACTCGTTCCATAAAAACATAATTCTCCCAAAGCATTCCTTTATCATCATCTCTGCGCAAAGCCATTGGAGTAAAATCGTTTAGAATTGCATTACGTATACCATTATCTACAAAATACCAGCGCTGACTTTTACTTATTTCCTTGCGCAAATTGTTTGAATAAGCTGAAACCTTGTACAAAACAAAAACCTTAGTTAATAGGTTCAAATATTTTTCAACTGTGTTCTTACTAATACCTAAAGCAGTTCCTATTTCGTTATAAGAGACTTCTTTACCTATTTGATAAGCAATCATTTTTAGCAAGCTATAAACAACAGATGTATTACGTAAACCATCTAAGCTTAAAATATCTTTGAGCAAATATGAATTAACCAAATCATTCAAATAGCGCTTTTTATCATCCAATGATTTTAAATGCCACAACTCTGGATACGAACCATAAATGATTCTCTCTTCTAAATTTTGCTTTGTTTGCAATGCATTTTCTTTTAACTCGCCTTGCCAAATTGGATACAAATGAATGGTTGTACTGCGCCCTGTTAATGGCTCACCCGATACATTCAACAAATCAAAAGCAGATGAACCTGTAACTAAAACTTTAAGTCCTTTAATGGTATCAACCATTAATTTTAATTTCTTACCGAT
>CANJJP010000357.1 GCA_947474485.1 Bacteroidota bacterium
AAAACTGAACAACAAAAATATACCATAGTTAAGGAGTATGAAGATTTCGAAATCCGATTTTATCCTTCTACTACAATTGCTACAATAAATTCGGATGCTAAAACATATCGTGAACTTGCGAATCCAGGTTTTAGAAAACTTGCAGGTTATATTTTTGGAGGTAATGAAGCCAATAAAAGTATTTCGATGACCTCACCAGTTCACATGGATATTAATGACTCGGTTTCATCTATGAGTTTTGTGATGCCTTCAAGTTACTCAAAAGATAGTTTGCCTAAACCCAATGATCCAAACGTATCTATTAAAAATACAGAAGCTGAATATGTTGCAGCAATAAAGTTTGGAGGATTTGCCTCCGATAAAGATTTGAAAATATATTCAGAGAGATTGGAAAGTCTTCTGAAACAAAACAACATTAAATTTCAAGGTAATTATAGATATCTAGGTTACAATCCTCCCTATCAGCTTATTTATCGTAGAAACGAAATTATTGTTAAAGTTGAATGGAAAGAATAGTTCTTGCTATAAAATGCAATTGAAAAGTAATAAAATACATTATTGAATGCAATTTTGTATTTAAATAATTAAAAGATTAACACTTATGACTTTTGAAGAAGTAGTAAATTACCGAAGATCAATCCGCTTTTATAAGAACCTATCAATAGAAACGAAAAGGGTAAAGCATTGTTTGGAATTAGCTTCTTTAGCTCCTAATAGTTCAAATATGCAGCTTTGGGAGTTTTATCATATTACAAATGCTGATGCAATTAAGCAGCTTTCTGTAGCGTGTTTAAATCAAAATGCTACTTCTACAGCGCAGCAAATTGTTGTTTTTGTTACTCGTCAGGATTTGTATAAAAAAAGGGCAAGGAAATTACTTGAACTTGAAACCCAAAATATTTTAAAAAACAGTCCAACAGAAAAACATGAGCAAAGAATAAATCAGAGGAAATTATATTACGGAAAAGTAATGCCTTTTTTGTATTCTCGTTTCTTTGGACTAATGGGTATTGTAAGAATATCGTTAGTAAATATCATCGGACTTTTTAGGCCCATAGTTTATCAAGTTTCAGAAAACGATACACGGGTTGTGGTTCATAAGACTTGTGCTTTGGCTGCTCAAACTTTTATGTTGGCAATGGCTAATGAAGGCTACGACACTTGCCCTTTAGAAGGGTTTGATAGTAGAAGAGTAAAACGAATTTTGAAATTACCTTATGGAACTGAGATTAATATGGTTATTTCTTGCGGTATTAGAGATGAGCAAGGCGTGTGGGGAGATAGAGTTAGAATACCTTTCGAAGAAGTTTATAGGCAAATTTAGAAATAAATTTCCCCGGAGTTTCCCCATTATTTTAATCAAAGTTAAAAAATAATTGGAACTCATCAGGAGGTTTTGATTTTTTGTTGATAGGATTATTGTGTGATATAAGTAGGTTATAAATTCCATCAGCCATTGAATAGCAAAAGAATACTGGTATAGCAAAGAATCGTTTAGCTAGCAGTAAGCTTAGTTCGAGAAACCGAAAAAAGTATACAAACTACCCGAATTTGTATCCTTCTTCATAAAATATTATATCGAGTTTTGTTTCATAAAAAAATAAAATGAAACAAACAATTTTAATCACAGGTGCAAGCAGTGGCATAGGAAAAGAAACTGCAAAATTATTTCAATCTAAAAACTGGAATGTAATTGCTACTATGCGAAAACCGGAAAGGGAAGCGGAATTAAGCAAACTGGGAAATGTATTGGTTACGCGATTAGATGTACTGGATTTAGATTCGATTGACAATGCCATACAACAAGGCATTGAAAAATTTGGAAAAATTGATGTTGTGCTTAATAATGCCGGGTATGGCGCTTATGGGCCATTAGAGTCCTTTCCAAGAGAACGCGTATTAAAGCAATTTAACACAAATGTTATTGGGTTGTTAGATGTCACCCGAGCAATACTTCCACATTTTCGTCAAAATAAAAATGGCACAATAATCAATGTTTCTTCTATGGGCGGTAAAATGACATTCCCATTAGGTTCTCTTTACCATGGTACTAAGTTCGCTGTGGAAGGAATTTCGGAATCATTGAGATATGAAGTCGAACAATTTGGAGGTAAGGTGAAAATTGTTGAGCCAGGTGCAATAGCAACCGATTTTGCAGGTCGTTCATTCGATTTCAATCATGATGATAAACTGACCGAATATCAGAATATTGTCACTAAAATCAGCAATGTTATGCCTTCAATGATAAAAAACGCATCAAAAACTGATGTGGTTACAAAAGTAATCTATGAAGCAGCAACGGACGGAAAATCTAAACTGCGATACATGGCAGGAAAAGATGCGAAGATGTATAATTTCATGAACAAATTACTTGGTTATAACTTCATAGTAAGTATGAATAAAAAGTTCTTCAAACTGTAAAGATGAATTCTGTTATTAAAAATTTCAATGGCGAAAGAGCCGAGAGTTACCTTTTCCTGGCGTTAGGAATATTGGGCCTAGTCATAAGCAGTTATTTGTTTTTTCTTAAAGCTTCCGCATATTGGAGAGGATTTGCGATTCCGTTTGTGCTAGTTTCGTACTGGAAATAATAGTTGGCATATCACTTATTTATAGAAGTCCCAAGGATATTATCTGTGTTGAGAATTATATAAAAAACGATCAAATAAAAATCAAATCCCATGAAATACCCAGAATGGAAAAAGTAATGAAGAACTTTGTGGTTTATCGTTATGTGGAAATCGTATTGATATTCATTTGGGCAATTCTTTACTTTGCCTCTCCGAATTCTTACTTTTGGCGATGTTTCGGACTAGGATTATTAATACAAGCAAGCATTTTGCCGACAATTGATTATTTTGCTGAAAGACGGGGATTTATTTATTTAGAATACCTAAATTCAATCAGCCATGAATGACCTTTTACATTTAAAGACCATATCCGATCTCTATAAGTTTTTGAATTTAGGGTATGCGCAACATCCCTTAGTGGCGATTGTAGATTTTAGCAAGACAATTGAATATACAACTGAGGAAATCAGCATAAAGACTGATTTTTATTCCATTATGTTCAAAAACTATTGCCGTAATCACATTCGTTACGGTAGAAAAACTTTCGACTTTCAAGATGGAAGTCTTGTTTGCATTGCTCCTAATCGTGTAATTACAATTGACAATGATATTGAAGCAAAAGATGACATGATGGGATGGGGATTGTTTTTTCATCCGGATTTGATTAGAGGTTCGGCACTTGGCAGTAAAATGAAGGATTACTCCTTTTTTTCTTACGAGATGTCAGAGGCCTTGCATCTGTCTGATAGGGAGAAACAATTATTATATGATTGCATTGTGAAAATTCAAG
>CANJJP010000358.1 GCA_947474485.1 Bacteroidota bacterium
ACCTTTTCAAGAAAATCCGGCAAAAAAAGGCAAAGGTGATACGAGCAAAGTAGTTAGTAATGCGAAATTAAAGGCCCTTAAAATTCCTGAAATAGATACTCCAAAAGTGGCTGGTGTATCAATTACAAATGCTGCTGGCGGTGTATTATCTAAGGATTCGATAAAATCTTTTATAAAAGATTTTAAATCATTATTAGAAAAACATAAGTTTAGAAAACCTTCGTTAAAAACACAAATAGTTAGATTAAAGGATACAATTCAAGCTCGAGTTGATAGCCTACAAGCTTTAAAATTAAAATTAGAAACTTACAAAGTAAATGAGAAGCTTTTAGGCGAGGCGATTAAGCGACTTTCCCCTAGTTTAAACGGACCATTAATTGAATGGAGCTTACACTCTATCGAAGAATCAAAACATCTTAATTCATATGACAGTAAAAAGCAGTACAAAACTGAAAAACAGTGGGCCGAATTTTTAGGAACTAATCAAGATGATGATAGCACAAGGTTTAACAGGCATATTGGGGGTAAAACTATTTATGGTTTTCATCCTTTTTGGTTAGGTCAATATTATTACAACTATAATTTTGAATTATATGATCGTGTCGCATATTTTGGATATTCAGTTTCTCCCGAAACTGGAGAATCTGCAACACTTTTCCCAGCCCATAGTTTTATAAACTCTCAAATAGTTAACAAAGCTAAAAAACAGTCAAAAGGAAATTGTAAAGTAGATTTAACTGTGTCGAGTTATGGTCTTCAAAAAAACATTCAACTTTTCTCAAATGATTGGGAGGATAAAATTAATAGATTGGTTAATGAAGTTACAGACCTTGTTGTTTCATCAAAAGGAGATGGTATTTGCTTAGATTTTCAGCAAATAGAAGATAATGACGCCTATAAATTTATAAAATTGGTAAAGTTATTTAGAGAAAAATTTAATAAAATAGATCCTGAAAAATATCAAATATCCATTGTATTGCCATCTTACAGTCAATATTTTCCATATACTGTTACAAGTAAAGATTTTTCTGAATTAAACAATTATGCGGATCGATTTATAGTGATGGGTTATAGTTCATTTTCGGCATTATATAACCCAGAAAAAGATAGCTTGGCAAATGGAGTAACTCACGATGTACTTTGGAATGTTTTGTTGGTTGATGATGGTGTAAATCATTATGCAAATTTACTCCAAGACTTAGAAATAGATCCAATTTCATCTGAAAGAATGATAAAAGAAAAAATATTGTTATCACTTCCAACAAATGAAATTAAGCTATTTGGCAAAGATTCCCTGCAAATATTAAAATATTCAGATTTAAAGCTATTAAAACTCGATGAAGGATTTTTGCCTTCATTTCAGGAAAAACTCACATACGCCAACCTAAAGGGTTTTAAAGGAATTGCTGTTTGGTCAATGGGGAATGATAATGGCTTAGGAAATAAGGATATACAAAAGCTATTGGCTGCCTACACTTTTGGCACTAATAAAGAAGATGCGTCATTAATTTCCATAATGGAAACACTAATAGAAGAAAATAAGACTTTAAATAAATCGCTAGATGAATTCTTTCCGAAAGATGAATCTAGCCTTTTAACGGAGGTAAGAATCCCTTTACCAAGTGAACTTGACGTAGAATTGCCCTCCTCGGCCAGTATTTCTAATAAAACTCAATGGGACAAAGAAATAGCTGTTATTCAGCATGTGGTTGTTTTATGCTTAATAATTTTGATGATTTTTGCCGTTATTGGTTTAGTAATTGCATTGTTTTTCGAATCAGTTAGGGAGTTTTTTTTAACAAAAGAAAACATCATTTTTGTTGTCACAATCTTCTCTTCGATAGGATTGATTTTATTATTAAAAAATCTAAATTGGATAAATAATACTATTCTTTTATTTGGATTAGGTATACTAATTGGGGCTATTATTACGTTTTTAATTAGAAAGAAACAACAGAAAAATCATGGTGATGATCGACCCTAGAATTGCAGTAATTTGAGGGCAAAACTAGATTTTTTTATATCTCCAAATAATGCTAGTAATAGTGTTTTTTCAAAAAAACATAAACTTGGAATAAATAATCATTATTTTTTGCTATTTTGCTTACTTTAGCAACTTAATTGATTAATTACTTGAATATTTTTTCGTACATAATTTTAGCTTTTTTAGTTCTATTAACCTTGTTTTTACTTTTTTTAATAGTAAAAATAGTGTTAGCTCAATTAAAAAAATCTTTTATTGTTAATCATACTGTAGTTATTGGTTTGTCTCGCACAGCAAATCAAGTTGCTTTAAATTTAGCAAAAGCAGGGCGTAAAGTTATAGTTGTAACAAAGGAACCTTTAGGTATAGAAACTCAGAGTATAAGAGAACACGGAGGTTTGGTTTTATCTGAAACTTCCTATAATTTAAGTGTGTTTAACAAAGCCAGACTTGATAAAGCCAAAATTGTATTTATTGCCACCTCGGAAGATGATACTAATATTGTTTTAGCTCAAATGATTTCGCGTATAAAAAAGAGAAAGTACGGTGGAGCGATACTAAAATTAATGGTTAAGATTGGTGATTCTGATCTTAAAAATTTAGTTTCAGATTATCAAGAATCTTCAAATAAAAGCTTAATCGAAACTTGTCCATTTAACATTAACGATATTGCAGCCCAATATGTTTATGATAAATTTCCTCCACATAAATACATTGAAGGTGATACTTTAAAAGATAAAGAAAAGATAATATGTATTATTGGTAATAATGAAATTGCGACCTCATTTTTGTTAGAAAACAGTATTTTAAGTCAATATGGAGATAAGCAGAATTTAAAAGTATTTTTGATTTGCGAAAATGTAGTAGATTATTATAAATCGATAATAAGAAACTACCCGAACATTACAACTTTTTTAAACATTATACCTATAGAATTGGAGAATGATAATTTTTCATCTCATCATCAATGGAACAAACAGTTTCTTGAATCTGTAAATTCAATTGATATTGCATATTTCTTTGGTAATAAAGATTCAAAATTATTTAATAGCGCTTTACATTTTAGGCAATTTCTTTACGAAAAAACACAAAACATTAGAAGGGTTCCTATCGTCGTTTGTTTGCCTGAAGAGACTAAAGCGGTTGCATTATTAGATGGTGATTCTTCTGAAAGACAAACATTAACGGATAAGTTTCAAAATGATATAGTAATTCATTTGGTTAGAAAATATACTGATGTATGTAGTGTTAATAGATTAATTGACGGTTCAAATCAAACTGAAATTTTAGCAAAAGCAATTAATTACTATTATTCTATCAAATTTGAATTTAATGAATTACTAAATAAAAATTTCAAAAAAAGTACTAATCAAGA
>CANJJP010000359.1 GCA_947474485.1 Bacteroidota bacterium
GATACCCCGCGTTGGTTATAACGATCGTTACTCATAATTGGAAATTAGACTGCAAAGTTAAGGTTTTATTGAAAATTGAAGAAGGAAGATTGAATTGAAATGAGAAAGGTTATAAGGAAGAAATTCACAATTAAACCCTTACACCAATTAAAGTAACATCATCTACTTGCTCCATATTACCAACCCAATCGGCAAAAGTACTCTCTAATAATTGTTTTTGCTCCAGCATTGGCAAATGTGCTATAGAAGTAAGCATTTCCCTTAGTTTTTTACTCATGAATTTTTTACCACTTGTACCACCAAACTGGTCAGGGAAACCATCGGTTAGGGTGTAAATAACATCGCCAGTTTTTAAATCAAATTCTTGTTGAGTGAAGGAAACATCTTGTTTATCGTGTTTTCCTATTGGCATTTTGTCGGGTTTTACTTCGATTACTTCGTGAGCATCTGAACCCGAGTTCCTAATGATCCAAACAGGATTATTAGCTGCAGCTATACTTAATTTTTTATTATTAAAATCATATACGCACAAACTAGCATCCATGCCATCTTTTCCACCTTCTGCACTGCCGTCTTTTTTTAAACGTTCAATGATAGTTTTACGTGTAGAGTTAAAGATTTGCGCTGGTTCACAAAAGCCATCTTTTAAGGCAGTTTCTATACTTGTAACATTAAGCAAACTCATAATCGCACCTGGCACACCATGACCAGTGCTATCTGCAGTTACCAATGCAAATTTTTTATTGGTATCAGAACCCTGAGGCTCTCGAAGGGTGGCAGCCCAATAAAAATCTCCACTTACAACATCCTTTGGTTTAAAAACAACAAAATAGTCATTCAAATTTTCATCTAGCAATTGTTTTGTCGCAATGAAACTACGTTGTATACGCTCTGCGTAATTTATACTATCAGTAATTTCTTTGTGTTTTTCTTCTATAATATGTTTCTGCTCTTCTGTTTGTTTACTTTTCAGTTCAATTATATGCTTTTGTTTATTTGTAAGTCTGAACCTTTTAAATAATAAAGCAGAAAAAACAACAACGATTAACAATACAACAATAATTGAGTAGATTACCAAACTCTGTCTTTTTGTTTCTTCTGCTGCAATTGCCTTTAGTTTTTCCTTTTCTACTTCAGATTTAACTTTTAGTTCTGATTCCTTTTTATCAACTTCAAATTGAGTTTTTAAATCCCCTAATTGCTTACTGTTCTCTTCATTAAAAATACTATCAGTAAGCTTAGTGTATTTTAAATGGTATTCATATGCCAATTTATAATTTTTTAATTTGCCATAAGCAACAGACAAGTCATTATATGCAAGTCTTTCTCCTTCAATGTCATCAATCTTTTTGCTTAACATTAATGCTGAGTCAGCATATATTATTGCTTTTTTATAGTTACCTATTTCATTATATAAATTAGCAATATTACCATGAGTAAATTCGATTGATTCTATACTTAAATACTCTCTATTAGTATTCAAACTTTTGAAATAATACTCAAGTGCAATATCTGATTCACCTTGATCAGCATAAATATTTCCAATATTCATGTAACAAGAACCAAGTTCCTGCAGAAAACCAATTTCTTCTGAAAGTTCAATAACCTTCAAATAATTTTTAATACTAAGGTCAAACTTCTTTAATCTTCTATAAATGATACCAAAATTTTGATACGAACCAATTAAACCTTTTTTATATCCAATTTCTTCCCTAATTTTCAAAGCTTTAGTATGAAACTCTATGGCTTTATCAAAGTTTGAAAGTTGAGAATACAAATCGCCAATACTCGCCATGCAATCGCTAACCCCTCTTTTATCATTTAAACTTTCAAACGCCTTTAACGCTTTAAAATATGAATCTAAAGCCTTTGGAAATAATGATTTATCTGAATACAATATTCCAATATTTACATAACAACTTGCAACTCCCCTTTTATCTCCAATTTCTTCACAAACTTTTAATGATTTAAAATAAAAATCTAAAGCTTTATCAGATTCAATTTTCGCATGATATATTCTAGCGTAAGAAGCATAGCAACCAGCAATACCTTCTTTGTTTTTTAATCTAATAAATAGTTTTTCAGCCTTTGCAATACAAGATAATGCTTCCTCATATTCAAACGTATTTATAAATACATTGCCTTGATTAAAATAACAATATGCATAATGTACATTCTCCTTTTCTTTACTGAATAACTTCAAAGCTGATTCGTAATAACCTTTGGCTTTTTGATAATCACCTTTGTTATTAAGGGCTATACCAATCATAAGATTTGCTTTACCCTCTTCATTGTAATTTTTTGACTTTGCGGCTAATTTAATAAGCTGATTAGCAAAATAAATTGCAGTATCAGGATTATTAATTTGATAAGCGTAAGCAATAGAATAAAGCAAACTTAACCTGCTTGTATCTGATTCTTTTTTAGAATTATATGCTTTTATTAGCGAATCTGCCTTTGTATTTTGAGCAGAACTATTATCTGAAAATACTAGAAAAAAGAAAAGAAATAATCCAAGAAATATTTTCATAACAAGAAAATTATATACAAAACTAATTAAACCCTAATCCCAATTAACGTAAAGATAATAAATCTGTTCTAAATCACCTTTCCATTCGTTTAAAATATCTGTTAAAAGTGTTTTTTGATCATCCATTGAATCTTGAGCAATAGCAACTAATAGTTCTTTTAACTTTTTGTACATAAAATTTTTTCCTTTTGGTCCACCAAAATGATCAGGCATGCAGTCGGTTAATGTATAAATAAAATCACCTTTTTGCATTAAAAACTCATGTTGTGTAAACGGAATGTGATCCTTATCGTGTTTACTAATTGGCATTTTATGAGGCTTAAGTTCTATTAACTCTGTTCCACGAACAAACCAAATTTGATTATTTGCAGCGGCATTCGTAAACTTTCTGTTTTCAAAATCAAAACTAATTAAGCTACCATCCATTCCATCTTTTCCACCTTCTGCACTGCCGTCTTTTTTTAAGGTTTCAATAATGAGAGCTCTGGTTCTAGTTAAAATTTCTGCAGGTTCAATTAAGCCTTCTTTAAAAGCTTCTTTTAAACTGGTAATGTTTAATAAACTCATAATAGCGCCTGTTACACAATGCCCCTTGCTATCTAAAGTAACTAAAGCAAAGTTTCCATTAATAATTTATTAGTTCTATAAAAATCTCAATTAACAACATCCTTAGGTTGAAAGAAAACTAAGTAGTCTTTCAAATTTTCATCTAATAGTTCTTTTGTTGCAAGGAAACTGGCTTGAATACGTTCAGCATAATTTATACTATCAGTAATTTATTTGTGTATTACTTCAACAATTATTTTTTGTTCTTCTGCAAATGCAC
>CANJJP010000360.1 GCA_947474485.1 Bacteroidota bacterium
AATGCCTCACCTACTGCGTAATCTATATCTGCACGGAATGTATGTAAAGGAGTTCTTCCTTCTTTGTACATTTCTGAACGCGCCATCTCAGCACCTTGCAAACGACCAGAAACTTTAATTTTTATTCCTTCTGCACCCATTCTCATTGCTGAAGCAACTGCCATCTTGGAAGCTCTCTTGTAAGAGATACGTCCTTCGATTTGACGAGCGATACTATCTGCAACTAAACGAGCATCTAATTCAGGACGTTTAATTTCAAAGATATTTATTTGAACTTCTTTCTTTGTGAATTTCTTTAATTCTTCTTTCAACTTATCTACTTCCTTACCACCTTTTCCGATGATAATTCCTGGACGAGCTGTATTAATTGTAACAGTGATTAATTTCAAAGTTCTCTCAATGATAACTTTTGAAATACTGCCCTTAGGTAAACGTGCAGTTAAGTATTTTCTGATTTTTTCGTCTTCTACTAATTTCTCGGAAAAGTCGTTCCCGCCAAACCAATTAGAGTCCCATCCTTTGATGATTCCTAAACGTAAACCTATCGGATTTGATTTTTGTCCCATTTCTTAATTAATTTTTTGTACCTAATATTACTGTTACATGATTTGATCTCTTTCTGATTCTATAACCTCTTCCTTGAGGTGCAGTTCTCAATCTTTTTAATTGAAAACCACTATCAACCATAATTTCTTTTACAAATAATGTATTTTCATCTGGTTTAGAACCTGTTTTTGCTTCGTAATTAGCAATAGCAGATTTAATCAATTTCTCTAATTTTATAGAAGCATGTTTCGTGCTGAATTTTAATGTATTTAATGCATTAAATACTTCATGTCCACGAATCAAATCTGCTACAATTCTCATCTTACGAGGAGATGTAGGGCAGTCATTTAACTTCGCAAAGTAACTGCTTTTATTTGCTTCTTTTCTGGCGTCGGCTACTAACCTTTTTCTTTTGCCCATCGTTATACTTTTTTATCTAAAAAAATTATTTCTTATTATTACCTGAATGACCTTTGAAGGTACGAGTTAGAGAAAATTCTCCCAATTTATGTCCAACCATGTTTTCAGTAACATATACTGGAATAAACTTATTTCCGTTATGAACTGCAAACGTGTGCCCTACAAACTCAGGTGGAATAGTAGAATTACGAGCCCAAGTTTTTATTACCGATTTCTTTCCACTCTTATTCATTTCCTCAACTTTTTTGTCAACGTTGTGGTCTATGAATGGTCCTTTTTTTAACGATCTTGCCATTTTTCTTTTTTTTGTTCTGAACCTTTTGTTGACTTCGAGAGCCTTAGTCAACAACAGCCATTAAACTATTAATTATTTTTTTCTTCTTTCTATGATGTGCTTGTTAGAAGCTTTTGCTTTGTAACGAGTCTTGTATCCTTTAGCTGGTAAGCCTTTACGAGAACGTGGGTGACCACCAGATGCACGACCTTCACCACCACCCATTGGATGATCCACTGGATTCATCACAACTGGACGAGTACGAGGACGACGACCTAACCAACGTTTACGGCCAGCTTTACCATGCATTTCAAGATTATGATCAGGATTAGAAACTGCACCAATCGTAGCTTTACAAGTAATTAGCACCATACGAACTTCACCTGAAGGCATACGTAATACCGCATATTTACCATCACGAGCAGAAAGCTGCGCATAAGTACCAGCACTACGTGCCATTGCAGCACCTTGTCCAGGACGTAATTCTATGTTATGAATGATTGTACCAAGAGGAATATCACTTAAGAATAAAGTGTTTCCTAACTCAGGAGCAGCATCCTTTCCAGCAACTATTGTTTGACCAACAGTTAATCCTTGAGGTGCGATTACATAACGCTTATCTCCATCTTTAAAGTGGATTAACGCGATACGTGCAGTACGGTTTGGATCGTACTCAATAGTTTTTACTGTTCCAGTCACACCATCATTATCTCTTTTGAAGTCGATGATACGGTATGCTTTCTTATGTCCACCGCCCATATAGCGCATAGTCATTTTTCCGGTATTATTACGACCGCCGGATCTTTTTTGTGGAGCAATCAAACTCTTTTCAGGAGTATCAGTAGTAATTTCTGAATAGTCACTAACTAATTTGAAACGTTGCCCCGGTGTTAACGGTCTTAACTTTTTTAATGCCATTGTTTTAAATTCTTTTCTGAATTATTAAATACTTGAATAGAAGTCAATAACGTCACCACTTTTCAGGGTAACCATCGCTTTCTTTGATCTGTTAACACGTCCAACTGCCATGCCACGAGTAGTGTTTCTTGTTTTCACTTTACCTACGTATTGTTGTGTATTTACTGCTTTAACAGTTACACCATACATAGCCTCAATAGCTTGCTTAATTTGAACCTTGTTTGCCTTTCTGTCTACAACGAAGCCATAACGATTTAGTTTTTCGGCTAGCGATGTCATCTTTTCTGTGATGATAGGCTTTATTAAAATTTCCATTTTACTTTGTTAAAATTGTTTCGATTTGTTTCAAAGAACTCTCCGCTAATATTAAATTTCCTGCGTGCAATATATCGTAAGTATTTAAATCTGAAGCTACTACGACTTTTGAACGGTCTAAATTACGGGACGACAAATATACATTTTTATTTGATTCACCCAATACTAAAAGTGTTTTTTTATCAGAAAGATTTAAATTTTTCAATAATTCAGCAAACTGAGCTGTTTTAGGCGCATCAAAGCTGAAATCTTCCAATACAGTAATTGCATTTTCTTTTGCTTTGTATGTTAACGCAGATACACGAGCTAAACGTTTAACTTTCTTATTTAATTTAAAAGAGTAATCTCTAGGACGAGGACCAAAAGCTCTACCACCACCAACAAATAAAGGTGATTTCATAGAACCAGCACGCGCTCCACCAGTACCTTTTTGTCTTTTCAACTTCTTAGTTGTACGGTGTATTTCAGCACGTTCTTTTGACTTGTGAGTGCCTTGACGTTGGTTAGCAAGAAATTGCTTAACATCAAGATAAATACAATGATCATTCGTTTCTGCAGCGAAGATAGTATCCACTAACTCCACTTTTTTTCCGGTCTTTTTACCGCTTATGTTTGTTACTTCCAGTTGCATTTCAAAAATTATTTTTCAATTACTACATAAGAACCTTTAGCACCTGCAACCGAACCTTTTAAAATAAGTAGGTTTTTCTCAGGCATTACCTTCACAACTTCGATGTTCTGAATTTTCACTTTGTCGCCACCCATTCTTCCTGCCATTCTCATTCCTGGGAATACACGTGAAGGATCAGATGATGCACCTAATGAACCAGGAGCTCTCTCTCTATCGTGTTGACCATGAGATTTGTTAGC
>CANJJP010000361.1 GCA_947474485.1 Bacteroidota bacterium
AAAATGGAATCAAGCAAGGAAAAGTATTGCGCCCAGGAATGAGACTTAAGGTTTAACAAATCTCTTTGTTATGCAATCAACAGCAACTAAAGTTGAACAGTATTTAGATGAAGTGTCAGAAGATAAATCGGCTGCATTTAAAAAACTTTATGCTGTTGTAAAAAAGAATATTCCAAAAGGATTTAAAGCATGTATTTCTTATGGAATGATTGGTTTTGTTGTTCCGCACGCATTGTACCCAAAAGGCTACAATTGCGACCCTAAATTACCTTTGCCATTTGTTTCTATAGCTTCTCAAAAAAATTTCATTGCATTTTACCATATGGGTATATACGCAAACCCCGATTTATATAAGTGGTTTGTAAATGAATACCCAAAACATTGTAAAGGAAAGTTGGATATAGGAAAAAGCTGCATTCGTTTTAAAAAAATGGATGATATCCCTTATGCATTAATGAGCGAGCTGATGTCTAAAATTACTGCTCAGGAATGGATTGCTAGTTACGAAGCTACATTTCTTAAAGGTAAAAAATAATCTGTTTTTCTCGCAAGTAATCAAAAATGTTGTAATATTACAATATTAAAATCTCTCTATGTTACCTGCTCTAAATCAGTATTGCAAATCATTAGTAAATGATTTTTCTTCAATTAGCGATGAAAGGAAATTTTTTTTGGAGAAAATTTCAAATTATATTTCTGAAAAATCAGCAAGCGGAACAACAGCTAACTTGATTTATATCTGCACACATAATTCGCGGAGAAGTCAGTTTGGGCAAGTTTGGGCAAAAGCTGCAGCTAACTTTTATAATATACGAAATGTATTCTCTTTTTCGGGCGGAACAGAAGTAACTGCATTTCATAAAAACGCTGCAAATGCGCTTATTCGCTGTGGTTTTCATATCGAGCGACCAGAAAACAATGAGAACCCGGTTTTTTATGTTACTTATGATGATGAGAGTTTTCCGGAAATGTGTTTTTCGAAAAAATATGATCATGTAGACAATCCGCCAAATTATTTTTTGGCAATATTAACTTGTTCTGAAGCAGATGGTGCTTGCCCTACAATTCATAACGCAGATCTAAGAGTTGCAACAACCTACGAAGATCCAAAAGCATTTGATGGTACTAATTTGCAAGATACAAAGTATGATGAGCGTTGTAAACAGATTGCACTAGAAACGCTTTACGTTTTTTCAAAAGTAAAATAAGTTTTGAAAATTATTTTATAATGCTAAAGTGAATATTAATTGTTAAAAGCAGTAACTTCTATTTCATAAAAAACAGAAGCTTTAGGTGGAATTAAATTATTATCGCCTGTTAAGCCATGAGCTAGGTGTGGAGGTAAAATGAAAATAGCTTTTTCTCCTACTTTCATTAGCTTTAAGCCTTGGTGCAAGCCTGATTCAACATTGCCCATGTCAATCTTAATTTTTTTAGGACCGGTTTTATCACTTGTATAACATAGTGTTCCATCTAGTAAACTCACTTTATATTTAACTGTTATTTCATCCATACTTACAAGCTGTTTGCCTTTCATGTTTTCTTTTACTATGGCGTAACGTAAACCCGAACCTGTTGTTTGCATTTGTAACTGATGCTGTTTAATATAAGAATCAATAATGTCGTTTTCCATCACTATTGATGGTTTTTGAACTGCTTCTAGTTGCTTCTTTAATTCATTCGCATCAATGTACTTTTGATTGTTTTCATCAGGCTCCTTGGGTCCACAAGAAGACAAAATCGATAACGCAAGAGCTATGAATATAAAACCAGTCTTCATTATTTAACTATTATTACTAAGTTCCTTATTATATAAAGGCAATACCTTTAAAAAGTTTTCGATTGTTTTTGCCATTGCATCATCAGATTTGCCGCCTGCTGCATTTTTGTGTCCACCTCCACTAAAGTGTTTTCGTGCAAATAAATTCACATCAAATTTTCCTTTACTTCTAAATGATGTTTTAATAATGCCATCGCGCTCTGCAAAAAAGGCAGAGAACTTAATTCCTTTAATTGATAAAGGATAGTTTACTACACCTTCTGTGTCGCCTTTTTGATAAAAGAATTCATCTTGCTCCTTTTCGGATAAAGTAATGTATGCAGTTTTAATATCCTCCATTACAACCATTTTTTCAGAAAGACAATAACCTAATAATTTTAATCTGCCAACAGTATTATCGTCATGTATAGCATTGTAAATATCCGAATTGTTTGCCCCCTTATCTATTAACTCAGCTACAATCTTATGTGTTTTTGCAGTGGTTGACGGAAAGCGAAAACTACCTGTATCGGTTAGTATTCCAGTATACAAACATGTGGCAATTTTTTTGTCAACCAGTTTAGTATCTTTCATTAGTGCAATAAACTCATATACCAACTCGCAAGTAGAGCAGGCGTTCACATCATGATAATAAAGACTTGCATATTGCTCTGGTTGCTGATGATGATCGATTAAGATTTTAATAGCGGGTGATTTCTCAACCACCTTGCCCAGCTCTTCAATACGTTTAAATGAATTAAAATCAAGTGTAAAAACAATATCCGATTTCATAACAAAATCATCCACCTTTTTCCTGTTCTTTTGATGATTAAGCACCGAAGCATTGCCAGGCAACCAATACAAAAACTGTGGATAGTCGTTAGGTACAATCACCTTTACGTTTTTTCCTTTTCCTTTTAAATAATGATATAAACCTAATGATGAACCCATGGCATCACCATCGGGACTCCAATGCGTTACAATAGAAATATTAGTTGCTTTTGATAAAGCTTTTTTAAATTCGGCTGCTGTACTTTTTTGCATGAAAATAATTTGATGTAAAGGTAAAACTAAGTTTTTACAATTCTAGATTATATCTGCTTTAATTACATAATTTAGAATGGAAGAAAAGTTAAATTGAGAACAAGGAATCTAAATTCAAAAAACAAAAATACAATCCACTCACTTTTTAAATTCCCTAAGCTTTACTAATAGTTTCCAAGTAAATAGTAAACATTACAAATTAAAATTCTCGTTGCTTATCAAGTTTTCTTTCTTATAATTCAATAATTGTAAAATAAAATTATTACCTATATTTGCCTTAAAAAGTAATATGAATAAACTAATTTTAATTGTATTATTAATTACTTTTCAATATTCTATTGCTCAGCGCAGGTATGTTCCTGGCTTTATTTATTTTCAAAACAAAGATAGCGTCGAAGGTAAAATCAAAGACAACTTAGCTTTTTCTCAAAAAAAAATAAAATTTATAGATAAAATTGGAGTAGTAAAAAAGTATAGTACAAAACAAATAACTGGTTATTCTAAATTAGGCATATCAAAATACTTATCAATACCAA
>CANJJP010000362.1 GCA_947474485.1 Bacteroidota bacterium
AGGAATTGTGATATATATATACAATAAAGGGTTAACTAATGAACCCCTCTAACGGAAATGATGCAGGGGAATAGTTTGTTTTAAGTAAGGTTAAAGGAATACTAACGTTAAGAAAGTGTTCAGCCACTTTGGTTTCTATATCTTAACCCCAATCACACCCTTCGGCAAGCTCTGGATGAACTTTGCTGGTTTATATTTTTATTCCAAGGACGCAAACATCATCCACCTGTTCAAGTTCATCTTTCCAGGCTTCAAACTTTTCATTTATAATCTTTGATTGTTCTTGCATTCCTTTGTCGTTAATTGCAATCAAGAGATCTTCAAATTGTTTGTATTTAAATTTCTTTCCTTTTGGCCCACCAAACTGGTCGGCAAGGCCGTCGGTAAATAAGTAAAAGGTTGTATTTTCTTTATAATCTAATTGGTGCGTTGTAAATGGTTTTGGATTATCTGTTTTTCCAATAGGCTGTTTATCGGCTTTCACTTCATTTAGTTCATTACTACTAATGTACCAAAGAGGGTTGTTTGCACCACTCCAAAACACTTTTGAGTTTTGTTTATCAATACACAATAAGGAAATATCCATTCCATCTTTTACTTCAGCATTACTTTTAGCAAAAGTTTCAACTACTAACTCTCTTGTTTTATCAAGTATTTTACCTGTGTCGGTTAAATCAAATTCCTTTACAGCACGATTAAGTGCATTACTACATACAACCGAAACCATTGCACCAGGAACACCATGGCCTGTGCTATCTGCAGCTGCAATAAAAATTAAATTTCCAATTTCCTCAGCCCAATAAAAATCACCTGCAACAAGGTCTTTGGGTTTATATAAGATAAAATTATTAGGTACATGTTTATCGAAAAATTCTTGAGGTGGCAAAATAGCTTGTTGCAAGCGTTTAGCATAGGTGATACTATCTACTATTTCTTTTTGCTTTTCATCAACTAGGTGTTTCTGATTTTGTATTTCGTCCTTTTGGGTTTCTACCTCTTGTTTTTGTAAAGCAATGATTTTATTTTGCTTTTGTGACTTTTTTAAATTTTTGAATACAAACACTGCAAATACTGCAACCAAAAGCAATACAACTGCGCCAAGCAATAAAAAGGTTTTTTGTCTTTTACTTTCTGCCTTTGCAACAACTCTTTCCTTTTCTTGCTCAATTTTTTGCTTCTCTATATCTGATTTAAATTTTTGTTGCACTCCGGCTTTAGCAATTTCGGCATCATGCAATTTTGTTTGCACCTCAATAAAATTTTGATAATGTAGCAATGCTTCTTTGTAATTACCAAGTGCAGAATCAGCTCTAAATGCTAAGTTTTCAACGTTAGAAATTTCTACAGCAACTGATGTAATAGGAACAATAATATCAAGGATAGCTTTAGCATTTTTAAACTGTTTTGCCAAAACATAATCTTTAGCTAAATGACTACCAAAAAATACAATTGATTGATGGTCGGTTTTATCAAGGTTTGAGGAAATTTTATCCCACAACCATTTATGTTCTGCAATCGCTTCATCATACCTGCCTAAAGAAGCCAAAGCATCACCTTTACCTATTAAAAACTGAACTAGTAAACCAAAGTCATTGTTTGATTGAGCTATTTGCTCTCCTTTCTTAAAATATTCTATTGCTTTTTCATAGTCCTTTTTATTTTGATATAAATAACCGATTTGTCTATACGCATCGGCAACAGCACTTGTATCTTTGGCATTTGTATAACCTTGTATTGCCCCATTGTACTCATTTAATGCTTTTGCGAATTGCCCCAAATCTCTATATAAATTACCTCGAATAATAAAAGCTCTATTTTTTCTTTTTTCATCATTAATCAGTTTTTCATTTTCAATTGCCTTATTAATATAATCTAATGCAGCAGTTGTGTCTTTATTTTCAGCATAAAAAAATACCATTTGAATGAGCATACGAGAAGCCCCTCTATAAAACTTAGCTTTCAAATTAGTTTCATATCCATCTTCAAGTACATTCAATCTCTTGAGCATATTACCTTGATTGAAATAGAAATTGGACAATGAATACATTGCATCGGTATAACTTTCATAGTCATTATACTGCAATGCCACTTTAATATGTTTTTTATATAAATTTTCTTCCTCAGGTAGTAATTCATTGTTTCTTTGAAAATAAATCCGTTCAACATCTAATGCCTGATAACGCCACTTCATTAGGCGTTTTTGAATTAGTGTGTCCTTAGTGAGTGATAATAATTTATCCGTTAAAGAAATAATAGGTTCGGCATACTTTAAATTATCTGTTACATCACATACTTCACATATATCTAAATACAATTTAATTTTAATTGTATCCAATTTGGTATTGCTAATTACTTTTAATAGTGAATCTATGGTCTGTTTTGAATTAACACCAGAATCAAATTCATTATTCTTAATTGCTGTATTAAGTTTATCTTTTGTTGTGTTCTGAGAAAACAAAAAAGTAGTGCTCAATAAAAAACAAAAAAAAGTAAATGTAAAGCGGTTTATCCTATTCATATGCCGTATTTTTCTAACACGAATTTTAGCTACTTTTATACCTACAAAAAAGTATGTTTAGCTAATATAATCAATTAAAGATTTTGAACAAAAAAAAGAGGGGGACTTTACCCATTATTAAACATCACATTCTTCTCTAAAATTTCCTTTTGGTAATCGAACAAACTGCGTTTAATTACTTCATGGGCTTCGTCTTTTCCGTATGTGTGTGTAATCTCACACATAGGTTCACTTGCACCAGGTAAATTTTTGTAGGTAAGGAAATAATGTTTTAAACGTTTGATGATGGATTCGGGAACTTCAGAAATATCATTGTAACGAGAGTAGATTTCATCTTTCGCCATTACAGCAATAATTTTATCGTCAATCTCATCTTTATCAAACATCCTGAAACCACCAATTGGTTTGGCTTCCATGATGATGTCGCCAGTAGTTATGATATGCTCAGTCAAAACTAAAATATCTAAAGGATCGCCATCGCCTTTAGCTGTTGCTCTGTTTGCTTTGGTCGTTGCATACTCTGCCACAGTTACACCACAATAGGTTTGCGGTATAAAACCATACAAGGCAGGAACAATATTCGAAAACTTTTGAGGTCGGTCAACCATACGGTAACCTGTTACTTTATCAATTTCGTATTTAATTGTGTCGGTCGGAACAATTTCGATATAAGCAGTTACTCTCTCGGGAGCTTGTTTGCCTGGAGTAATACCATGCCACGGATGTAGCTTGAACAAAGGAATATTCATTTATTTTAAAAATTTATTTATTAAGAAGTAAACTAAAAGTAATCCAGCTAATGAGGAAGCAATTAA
>CANJJP010000363.1 GCA_947474485.1 Bacteroidota bacterium
ACAAGTAATAATATTAGTTCGGTTTTATTTGCAAAATCTGAATTAGAAATTACCAATGAAATTGTTGATGGTTTAAATAAAGAATACGCAGAAACAAAAGCTGCAACAAAAAAATAATATGGACAGCAATAAACTTTTATATAAAATAATGAGCGTTCATGAATTTCATGAATCGTTTTTAATTGGTAATGCAGAAGAACCTAAATTAGTTGAAGAAAGAGACTATACACTTCGCTACAATTTAATGAAGGAAGAAAACGACGAGTATTTAGAAGCTTGTCAAAAAGGAGATTTAACTGAGATTGCAGATGCTTTAGGAGATCAAATGTATATTTTATTCGGAACTATTTTAAAACACGGCTTACAACATAAAATAGAAGAAATATTTGATGAGATACACCGCAGCAATATGAGTAAACTAGATGAAAATGGAAAACCCATTTTTAGAGAAGACGGAAAAGTATTAAAAAGCGAGAAATATTTTAGACCTAATATTGCTAAATTCCTTAAGTAATTCTTCCATTTCATTTCTCAACCTAATCTGTGATGACTTTCAAAAAACACATCGGTGAAACTGCTATGCTTTCTTGGCCGCTAATTATTAGCCAAGTTGGATATATCATTACTGGTATCGTAGATAATATTTTTTTAGGGCAAATTGGTAAAACCGAACAGGCTGTAGGCTTTTTAGCTAATAATATATTTATATTATTACTTGTATTTAGCATTGGAATGTCTTATTCTTTAACACCCCTAGTTACAAATGCAGATGTTAATCAAGACAATAAACAAAAAGCGTCTTTACTTAAAAACGGTTTGTTTCTAAACTTTTTCATTAGCATTTTGCTTGGCTTAATATTATATTTTGCTTCGCCTGTATTACATTATATGCAGCAGCCAAAAGATGTTGTTAAAATGGCAATTCCTTTTTTTAATGTTTTAATTTTTAGTATTGTTCCGTGCAGTTTGTTTTTTGTAGGCAAACAATATACCGAAGGATTAAACAACACAATTACCGCGATGATCATTAGTGTTAGTGGCAATATATTAAACATCATTTTAAATTATATTTTAATAAACGGAAAATTCGGATTCCCCGAAATGGGCTACATGGGCTCATGCTGGGCAACCTTTATTGCACGTTGTTTTATGGGATTTGGCTTTTTAATTCTGTTATTTAAAGCGCAAGTTCATAAAGAAGTGATAGCTTTATTTAAAGATGTTAATCTAAATTTTAAAGACCAATTCAATCTTTTCAAAATTGGAATTGGCTCTGCACTGCAATTTACATTTGAAGTTGCTGGCTTTGTTTGCTGCAGTTTAATGATGGGTTGGTTTGGAAAAGAATCAATTGACGCGCACGGGATTGCAATGAGTCTTGCTGCATTTACATACATGTTTGGCAGTGGAATAAGCGGGGCTGCTACGATACGAGTTGGTAAATTTAAATCATTAGGTGACATTAAAAATACGCGCTTGGCCGCAAACTCTGCATTGCTTTCGGCACTAAGTGTTACTATATTTTTTGCATTGGTGTTTTTAGCTTTGCATAATTACATGCCTTATTTTTTCAGCAAGGATATGGAAATAATAGAACTAGCATCTCAACTTTTAATCATTGCAGGCTTCTTCCAATTATTTGATGGCGTGCAAGTAACAGCACTCGGAATTTTACGTGGCTTAGAAGATGTAAAAATACCAACTATCATTACACTTTTAGGCTACTGGGCAATTTGCATACCGCTTGCATACTTTTTAGGAACATACTTAAACTACCAAGCAAAAGGAATTTGGTACGCAATACTAATTAGCTTAAGCTTTGTTGCTATTAGTTTGTATTGGAGGATAAGGGTGTTGGTGAGGAAATAAATCCTAATCCAAAAAATTCTCAATATTATCCATCTTCTTCTCTGAGTATTTCCCTGATTCAACGTGAAGAATTTTTCCGTTTTTGTCTAACACAAAAAAGTAAGGGATTTTTGAATCTTCAATTGCGAAGTCTTCTTTATATGGTTTAATTGCCCCGTTGTAAAACAATATGTAAGGCCAGAATTCGTTATCAGTTCCGTTTTTAATTTTTTCTTTACTTCCTTTTTCAAATACTTGATTTACCTTATTAAGCATTGGAATAAAAAAGAAATTTACATCGTAATTTACAGCTGCACTAAAAAAATCTGAAGTGTCTTTTTTAACCACAAACATATTGTACATTGGATTTAGCCATGTTTTTAAATCATCTTCGGCAGCCTTACTAAAACAAACTCCGATTACTGAAACTTTCCCTTTTGTATCTGCAGGTATATTTACTGTTTTTCCGCTAAACGATTCACCTGTTAAATTAGGAAACTGTTTTCCTTTGGCGTTTTGTGCTATTGTACTAATGCTCAACGCTAGCAATAAAATAAGAGTTGATAATTTCATGTTTAATTTAGTTTAAATATTCTTGTAATTGTTTTACAATGTAATTTCCATCTGCATCAATGCTTTCTAATTGTACTTCAATTAATTTATTGGCAAGTGTTTCATCAAATGGTAATTTTATTTTTACATAATTTGGAGTTAACCCAAACATGATACCGTTTTTATTTTCGTGCTCCATTAACACTGTTGCTGTTTTACCCTGTTGCTGCTCGTAAAACGCACGTGTTTTTTTTGCAGAAAGTATACGTAACATTTTGTTTCTGCGTTTACGTTCTGCAATTGGCAACATTCCCGGCATTTCAGCCGCATCTGTATTGGCGCGTTCAGAAAAAGTAAACACATGTAAATAAGACACATCTAATCCATTTATAAAATTATAAGTCTCTAAAAAATCTTCTTCGGTTTCCCCGGGGAAACCAACAATCACATCCACACCAATACAAGCGTGTGGCATTACTTCTTTAATTTTTGCAACTCTATCCGAGTATAAATCGCGCAAATACCTGCGGCGCATTAAATTCAAAATTTTATTGCTTCCACTTTGCAATGGCACATGAAAATGCGGAACAAAGCGTTGTGATTTAGAAACAAATTCAATTATCTCATCTTTCAATAAATTTGGTTCGATCGATGAAATACGAAAACGTTCAATACTTTCAACTTTATCTAATTCTTTTACTAAATCAAAAAATGTTTCTTGCTTTCTTCCAGTATCTGTTTGATTTTGATTTAAACCAAAATCACCAATATTAACTCCAGTAAGCACAATTTCTTTTACTCCACTTGCTGCAATTTGTTTTGCGTTTTCAACCACACTTGCAACGGTATCACTTCTACTTGCCCCGCGTGCCAATGGAATGGTACAATAAGAACAGGTGTAATCACAACCGTCCTGCACTTTTAAA
>CANJJP010000364.1 GCA_947474485.1 Bacteroidota bacterium
AGAAAATACTGAGAGAACCTTACTTCTCATCGATGGCATTGAAGAAAATGATATCTGGTCAAATGTTGCCTATATTTCACGACAATACCCTCTCTCGAATATTAGTGCTGTTGAAATCGTTTATGGTCCGGCATCTACAATATATGGTGCCCGAGCTTTCGCGGGCGCAATTAATATAGTTACAAAGTCTGCTCTAAATAACAAAAACATATCAAATTCAAAATTAGAATCAAAAAGTATGAAATTTGGCGTATCGGCAAAAGGACTAATGGCTACATATAATACTAAAGCTTGCGATTTGAACATTAGCGGAAAAAACAAAGACATTTATTTCTCACTGACGGGTAGAGTATTTAAAACAGATGGGAATAATTTAAGCCAAACTTTCTTTTATGATTACAAAAAAGAAGATATTGATAATCTTTATTATAACCCCACAAAATTAACGGAACTTACTTATACCAACAACCCTCTTACAACAACAAATGAAGTAGCTAATATTGTAAATCATTTCGGATTGATAAATGGTATTGATACTAATAAATATTTTAGTGGTTATGGTACAGATACTTTAACAATAAACCCAGATTCATTGTCTGCATTAGTAAGCAAAGCAAGGCAAATAGATAAAGATAATTACTTGAGAAAGATAAATGGGTCTAATGTAGGCTATTCTAATAATGCATATAATTATTTTTTGAGTGGTAAGCTTTCATTTGATCATTTTACGATTGGATTTAGAACATGGAAAAATCATGAGGGTTTCAACTATTACCAAGATTTATATGAGGCAGGATCAAAAAACGGCAATGTTTGGGCTCCTAAGAACACAACATTTTATTCTATTTATGATAGGCAGTTTGAAAACCTATCTATAACTAACACTTCTTCCTACGTAATTAATAGTATTGACAAAGAATCAGCATTGGTGAATTACAATTCATTCTTTGGATTACTAACTAATAATGGATATTCTAATTTAAGTTTTCTAAATATTATTTTTCCAGACTCTCTTATTGATGGGAACAAACAGGGATGGAGAACAACTTATTATTATTATAAAGCTCGGCAATTTAGAAATGATTTAAAGGTTAATTATTCTATCAAAAAATTAAATGTTATCGCAGGTATTGACTTTAGAAATAGTCAGCTGCAAGGTGATTATTTACAGTATACTATGTACGCAAACGAAGAAAAATTAGATCAATCTAAGTTGGCATTAGCCCAAGAATTAGGTACTGCTTATAATCAGGACAAGGGAGGTAATCAATATAATACGCTTGATTTAGGTTTGTATTCTCAGGCAACATATAAGGCGATTGATTCATTATTATATATTACTGCAGGTGGGCGCTATGATTATAATCAAATTAGAACTACTGGTGGGTATGGTGGAATCTTCAATCCAAAGTTTGCAGCAATTTGCACTGTTAAAAAATTAATTTTTAAAGCAATTTATTCTCAAGGTATCCAAAGTGCATCTTCCTTTACCAAATATTCAACATTTACTACGAGGAATGCGAACCCAAATTTGAAGCCTGAAAAAATAAAAAACATAGAGGCAGTTGTGCAGAATAGGCATGGAAGTAAGCTGTATTTTGATTTTTCTGGATTTTACTCAATTATTAATAATGCTATTTCAAGTTCTGTTGATCCGGAGGATCCAAAAAAACAAAAAAATCAAAACATTGGTGTTTATATTATAAAAGGTTGTCAAGGAAACATTAATTTCTCATTATTTAAAACAGGATTAAGTTTTATGATTAACGCTAGTCTAACGCAAGCGAAACAAACTCAAAATAAATTAGATACAAGTTTTTCTGAAAAAACAATAGCTGACATTTCACCATTAAAATCCAATTTAAATGTAAATTATCATAAACTTATTTTTTCTCATGATTTTAATTTCAATTTAAGAGTTAATTATGTTGGTAGTAAGTTAGTCGGACCTAATAGCACTGAACCTTTAAATAATGGTTTTAATGAATCTAATAAAATACCCGGCTACTCCTTCTTGGCTTTTACCTTAAATTACAAAAACAAGCATTTGAGTTACCTTAGTTTCCATTTTACTATAAACAATTTACTTAATTCTAATTATTATTCGCCAGGTCCAAGAACTGCAAATGGCAATTACACTTCTTCCTATAATGGTTACGTTCCATATGTGCCACAGCAAGGTCGCAATTTCCTATTCACAATTAACTTCAATTTATAATTCAACTGGTCAATCAAAAATTAAGTCTCAAACTATTAAAATTAATATTTAAATAGAAATGAGTAATGTTCAATATTAATTTTATAAGAAGAAAAAATGTTGATCGTGATGTTTCTCGTAAACTCTCTTTATTAATAATAGAGAAAGTGGGTTACCATATGTTTTGCAAGAAATTAATAAGGCCACACATGCTATTTTGGGTAATGAAGATAATATTATTACAGCAAACGATGGAATGGATATTTCTGTTTGTTCTATAAAAAAAGACATTACAAACGATGGTCAGTGGTTATTGAAATTTTCTGGGGCTAATCATTCATGTATTATTGTTAGGGGAGATGAGGTTATTCAGACTGCCTATAATCATACTGGGATAAGTTTATTGACACCTATAGATTATGGATTTACAGAAACAACTTATCCTATTGAAAAAGGCGATTGTATATATCTATTTACAGATGGTTACCCTGATCAGTTTGGTGGTTCTACAATTGAAATTCGAAATGCAGGTGGTAAAAAATTTAAATATAAACAACTCATCGAACTATTGAAATCTAATAAGGACAAAAATGTTTTTGAACAAAGACTCCATTTATTAGATTCTATTAAAAGCTGGATGTGAGATCTTGAACAAGTAGATGACATTTGTATTTTAGGTATAAAATTCAGAGGGGGGTAACTATTTTGGTTATAAACAGGTGGATAATTAGGTGGATAATTACCTCGTTTCATATCAGTTTTCATCGGTTTTCATCAGAAACGTATTTTTCACAAAACACCTTGAAACACTTGATTTTATAGGCAATCCATTCTTGATGATCCACGATGATCCACGAGTTATTAACCGCCGTACGGGCTACAAAACCAATCATTTCGATTGGTTTTTTTATTTATGAAAACAAACGTCTTATTAGTTTTATTTTTCTGTTATCGAGCCATTAGCTTGGCTCAAGATATTGATTACAAAACAAATGCACTCGTTTCCTCAAGTATTTGGCAAAAAAACACAATTGAACAAACAATTGCAACACAAAAACAAAAGGCTTCAATCGCAAAAATTTCATTTTCTTTAGCAAAATCAATGGAAAAAAATTTTCACTTTTTA
>CANJJP010000365.1 GCA_947474485.1 Bacteroidota bacterium
AATGACATATTAGTCAATAATAAAAAAATAGCAGGCATACTGATTGAAAATATTTTAAGAGCCAATCAAATTTCGAATTGTATTATTGGATTAGGTATAAACGTTAACCAGCAAGACTTTCAAGGCTTGAATGATAAAGCTTGCTCGGTAAAAACTTGGTTAAAAACAAACACGGATAAAGAAATTTTATTAGCAAATTTTTGCAGTCATTTTGAAGCTTTATACTTGAAACTAAAGGCATACAAATACGAGGAAGTAAATGAATTATATTTAAAAGAGCTCTTATTTTACGGACAAATATTTAATTATAATGAAACCATTGCTATGCGCCAACAAATTGGAGTGATTGTGAATGTGGCCGACAATGGTGAAATACAGATTAAAAAAAGTGATGGCGCTTTAATGAAATACTTGATGAAAGAAATTAGTTATGGTTACTAGTTTACTTCCTAATTGTATTGGTCGCAGAAGCCTGGGCTGTAGGCATTATAATTAACTCATTAATGTTTACATGAGCAGGGCGTGATGCTGTCCAATAAATAGTTTCTGCAATATCTTCGGGAGTTAGCGGATTAATTCCTTCATAAACCTTCTTAGCTCTCTCCTCATCTCCATGAAAACGTACAACAGAAAATTCGGTTTCAATCATTCCTGGATTAATAGATGTAACTTTAATACCATGTGGCAATAAATCAATTCGCATGCCTTTGTTTAAAGCATCTACGGCATGTTTAGTTGCGCAATATACATTACCGTTTGCATAAACCTCTTTGCCAGCAATGGAGCCAATATTTATGATGTGTCCCTTTCTACTTTCAACCATAAGCGGGGCAATTTCTCGTGTAATGTAAAGCAGTCCTTTTACATTGGTATCAATCATCTTTTCCCAATCATCAATATCTCCATCCTGTATAGTTGATAATCCAGAAGCTAGACCTGCGTTATTTACAAGAATATCAATTTGTTTCATTTCTGAAGGAATAGATGCAATGGATGCTTTTACTTCATTTAATTTACGGATATCAAAACACAAGGTTAAAACTTTCACTCCAAGTTTCTCCAAATTCTGCTTTACTCCTTGAAGTCGTTCTGCTCGTCTGCCTGTTATAATTAAATCATACCCGTTTTTAGCAAATAACTCTGCTGTTGACTTACCTATACCAGAAGTTGCGCCTGTAATTAATACTAACATAAGTTATAAAGAAAATTAAATTTGAGCACTTGCTTTAGCTAGTTTACTATTTTTTCTACTGTATCCAAAATAGATAACAAGTCCAACTAACAACCAAATACCGAAGCCCGTCCAGTTTGAAATACCCAACTCTGCCATCATGTACAAACAGCAAACTAATCCCAATAATGGGATAAGTGATAAGTTGCTTCTAAACGACCAAACAGCAAGCGCAAAAGAAATTAAAATGAAAATCCACATAGGTATTTTATGTTTAAATAAATCCCAACCCGACTGGTATTTTAATGATTGATCAATTGGCAAAGCATCAACGAAAGGGGCATATTTATCTTCATCCAAGGTACTCATGTATGTTTCTAAATCGCCATTGCAGGCTGCAAAAACAGCGCTATCTTTTGTTGCTACTAAGGTTTTTAATTCTACACTTTTGTTTTCATCTAAAGATGTAACAATCGTTGCAGCATCATTCATTTGTTTTTGATTCGTTAAGAAAGCCATTGTATCTGTTTTCTTAGATGTGAATGCAAAAGCAATAACTCCAACCAGTAAAAGCGGGGCAATAAATTTTGAGTTTATGTAAGGTGTTTTAAATTTTCCACGAGGAATATCCTTTTTGTTTTGCATAACGAGTACACCACCACAAACCAATACAAAGGCAAACAAAGTTCCTATACTGCATAAATCAGTTACCATTGTTAGATTAAGAAACAAGGCTGGAACGGCTACCACAAAACCTGTAACAACTGTTGAGAAAGAAGGAGTGCGGTATTTTGGATGCACTCTTGCAAAAGCTTTAGGCAATAAACCATCACGACTCATACTCATCCAAATACGTGGTTGCCCCATTTGAAAAACCAATAAAACACTTGCCATTGCAACAACTGCACTAACGGCAATAATTCCCGACATCCACTTTAAATCTAATTTTTCGAATACAAAAGCAAGTGGGTCGCCAACGTTTAACTGGCTATAACTAACCATACCAGTTAAAATTAAAGCTATGATAACATAAAGTACAGTACAAATAATAATTGCCCACATCATGCCTCGAGGTAAATCTCTTTGGGGATCTTTACATTCTTCTGCAGTTGTAGATATTGCATCAAAACCAATGTATGCAAAGAAAACGGCGGAAACACCTTTTAAAATACCCGACACGCCATTAGGTGCAAAAGGGCTCCAATTATCGGTATCAACATAAAAAACTCCAACTGCAATTACCAATAAAATGATACAAAGCTTAATTACAACCATTAAATTACTTGCGTTCTTTGATTCCTTCATTCCCTTATAAACTAACCAAGTAATTAGGATAATAATTAGTAAAGCTGGTAAATCAGCGATTAAATGAAAAGAACCAATTGTTGGTGATGTTGTCCAAGCTGTATATGCAGATTGTAAACCTCCATCTAAATTCGCGAATTGTTTACCGCTATCCATTAAAGCTTTTGCTTTATCAAAACCATTAGATGCTGTAAGGTAATCCATCTGAATCCATTGCGGTAGATGAATACCTCCACTATCCAGCAAGCCAGTAAAATAATCACTCCACGAAATAGCAACGGTAATATTCCCAATGGCATACTCCATAATTAGTGCCCAGCCAATAATCCAAGCAATTAATTCTCCAAAAGCAACATAAGAATAAGTATAAGCACTTCCCGAAACAGGAACCATGGAAGCAAACTCTGCGTAGGCAAAAGCTGCGAAACCACAAGCTACTGCAGTAAATATAAACAAGAATATAACTGCTGGGCCTCCATCAGAGCTAGCTTTACCAATGGTGCTAAAAATACCTGCGCCAATAATTGCGGCAATACCAAAGGCAGTTAAGTCTCTAACTCCTAAATGTTTTCCAAGCGAACCATGGCCTTCTGCACCATCTTTTTCAACTTGCTTTAAAATATCGTGAACAGACTTTTTTCTGAATAAACTTTTAAAACTCATAGAAACAAATGTAGGAATTATTAATAAAACAAAAAATCTATTAAAATCTCATGAATGCTCATAAAAAACGAATTAAGAACTTATATTTAGATTTTATTAAAACCTTTTAGAGAAAAAAACGTATTTAGGCTATTTACAGAATTGCAAACAAAGCAATACAAGAGCTAATAACCGAAAACT
>CANJJP010000366.1 GCA_947474485.1 Bacteroidota bacterium
AATTAAAATGGTAACAGGTAAAACATATGAATTACTTCATCATGCGCATGCTGGATTGATAAAATCAGGAACATCAACTCTAGAGGCGGCGTTGTTTAATTTACCTGAAGTCTGCTGTTATGCCGGAAATCCAATCTCTGTTTGGATTGCAAAACGTTTGGCTATTGTTAAGTATGTTTCTTTACCAAATTTAATTCTTGACAAACTTATTGTAACAGAATTGATACAAAAAGAAATGAATGAAGAAAATATGAAAAGAGAATTAATGGCGCTAGTTAAAGAAGGAGATGCAAGAACTAGTATGCTGAATGATTTTTCTAAACTTAAAGAAATGTTAGGGACAAAAGGAGCATCTACTAGAATTGCACAGAAATTACACACTTATGTAAAGAACCAAAAAAATTGATAAAACTCATTTACATATTTATTTTTTGTACTCTGCTGGCTGCAGCCTACTCTAGTATTAACAAGCCTGGAGATGATAAAACAGCTAAACCCAAAAAAACATACTCAAGAAAACTTGGTGATGAGTTAGTAAATGTACGTGTGCTTTCTCAAACAAAAGCTACAGCAATATTAATTGCACCACAAAAAGGAAAATATGAGTTAATTGCTGATGGAAAAAACCTTATGGAATTAGACGAGCAAGCTATTCTAAAGGCAACACTTATTAATGATTCAATAGAATTAAAAACATTTGAAAAAGTAATTGGAAAATGTAAGACCTTTAAACTTTTCTCTTTTAGTGAAGTATCTAATTTTAAACTGAAGGTAGTTGACCCAGACAGGAAACCACGGTTTTTTGACGACAACACAACCATTTCAATTGAAAACGATCATTTAAGAATCATCAATCATACTTGGATAGACCATTACATAGCAGGGGTTTCAGAAGCAGAAGCAGGTTCACGTTCTTCAGTTGAGTTTTATAAAGTACAATCCATACTTGCTCGTACTTATGCACTTGCCCATTTATACAAGCATGGGCCTGAAGGTTATAATTTATGCGACCAAGTACATTGCCAAGCATTTTATGGAAGAACGCAAGATATATCTATACTCGAAGCTGTTTACTCAACGAAAGGCCAAGTTGTAGTTGACGAAAATTTACAATTAATCACAGCTGTATTTCACTCAAATAGCGGTGGACAAACAGTGAACTCAGAAGATGTTTGGGGCTCTAAAACAACTTATTTAAAAGCCGTTAATGATTCATTCAGTTTAAAAATGCCAAATGCTCGTTGGGAAAGAAAAATGCCTGCTGAAGATTGGCTTACCTATTTAAAAATAAAACATAAGTTCCCAAGTGATGATAGCTTGTCAAAAAACTTTGCATTGCATTTTAAACAAGATTACAGAAAGATTAATTTTGAATATGCTGGTTTAAAAATCCCACTAAAAACAGTGCGTACTGATTTGCAATTAAAATCAACTTTTTTTAGCCTTGAACCAAATGAAAATGGTGACACTATTGTTTTTAAAGGACGTGGGTTTGGCCATGGAATAGGAATGTGCCAGGAAGGTGCTATGCGTATGACTAAATTAGGTTACAATTACAAAGAAGTTCTGAGCTTCTATTACAAAAATGTACATCTAATTAATTTAAAGGAATTAAATTTCTTTAAAGAGTGATTAAACAATTCCACAATTCAGAGAAAAACGACTTAATCAGGCTGTTTTTTTGTTTAAAATTTTTAACATTAAATTAAACAAATAAAGCTTATATTTGCATTATCAATATTTTGTTTAATCATTAAGCAAATAAAATAAACAAAATGAGTAAGCTATACAGAATCATCTACAAGCAAAAAATCCCTAGTGACATAAACACTATGTGGGATTTTATTTCATCACCAAAAAATTTAAACCTCATAACGCCTGATAATATGGGCTTTACAATTGAAACTAATATGGATAGTGATACAATGTATCCAGGACAAATTATAGCATACAAAGTAAGTCCGTTTAAAGGAGTTAAAATGAATTGGGTCACAGAAATCACACACGTAAAAGACAAAGAATATTTTGTTGATGAACAACGCTTTGGTCCATACAAAATGTGGCATCACAAACATTTTATTAAACCAATTCCTAATGGAGTTGAAATGATTGATATAATCGATTACAAAATTCCGATGGGCTTTATTGGCGACATTATGAATTCCCTAGTAATAAAAAATAAACTAAAAGAAATTTTCAATTTCAGGTATAAAAAACTAGAAGAACTATATGGAGTTTACAAAGGATAACGAAGATTTACATTGCTATTATAGCGGTTTACCAAGTCCTTTAGCCTACGCCCAAGTTGAAATAGAAACTAAACTTGACGTTGATAGGATAATAGAAATGGCTTGGGAAGACCGCACTACTTTTGACGCAATTAAGTTTCAGTTCGGTTTAAATGAAAGTGAAGTAATAGAATTAATGCGCAAAAACTTAAAGCCAAGTAGCTTTAGGAGATGGAGAAAACGTGTGCAAGGAAGAGCTACAAAACACTTAATGAAAAGAGGTTTTATGGAAGGCAATTTTAAATGTGCGCTGCAACGCACAATTACAAATAATAAAATAACTAAAAAAAGATATTGATATGAGTTCATCACAAACCTATTTGTTTTGCGGAGCATCAAGTAAAATAGCTGAAACACTTGCAGCACAATTAATTCAAGAAGGAAACAAAGTAATTGGAATAAGTACAAAGGAACAAAACTTTGAAAACTACTCTGAGTTTCATAAAGTAGATGCTTATCAAGCGGGGCAATTACCACAGATTTCAGATAGCATAAATGGTATTGTTTATTTTCCAGGAACAATAAACTTAAAGCCTTTTGCTCGTATTACCGAAAATGATTTTATTAATGATTATCATATAAACACATTAGGCGCTGTTAACTGCATTCAAAAATACTTGCCCAATTTAAAAGATTCAGAAGGTGCTTCCATTGTGCTAATGAGCACAGTTGCTGTTAGTATTGGAATGCCTTTTCATAGCAGTATTGCAATGGCAAAAGGAGCAATTGAAGGTTTAACTCGTTCCTTAGCGGCCGAACTTGCACCTTCTATTAGAGTAAATGCAGTAGCTCCATCTTTAACCAATACTCCTTTGGGAGAACGTTTTATAAATACGGCAGAAAAAAAGGAAGCATCTGAAAAAAGAAATCCACTTAAAAAAATTGGACAAGCACATGACATTGCCAATGCAATTCAATTTTTATTAAGTGATAAATCATCTTGGGTAACTGGGCAAATATTGCATGTTGATGGTGGAATGAATTCATTAAAACTTTTATAAAATGCAAAAAGAAATAAAC
>CANJJP010000367.1 GCA_947474485.1 Bacteroidota bacterium
TCGAATTGCCAGTTGCAAAATTGGAATCGGAGGAAGAAAAGCCAACTGCACACGAGATGGTTTCTAAATTCGAAAATCTAAAACCAAGTTTAAATGTTCAAACGCTAACTGCGTCAGTAAATAAAAAGTCAGTTGTGCTGGATAAATCAATTAGTTCAAAGAAACTTGTTTTAAAATCAAGCACTAATAATGCACCCGACGAATCTTTCTTTTCTTTTTTGTTTGGCGATTTCTGGAAAAAATTAGGAATTGTTTTGCTAGTGCTTGCTGGTATTGCTTTAGTTGGAGGTTTAGTGTTGTTTGTAATAGCAGTTAATGCGCCTTGGCTCTATATAAGTTTAGGTGTAATTGCTTTGGGAGGACTTATTTATTTAATAATAGATAACTCACCTAAGAAAGAAACCGAAGGCGGAGAAAAAACGCTGAATTTTTTGGAAAAAGTTGGAACACCAATATTATCAATATTGTGTGGTATAGCATCAGCAATGACAAGAATTTAAAAAGCAAATAAAAAAGCAAAAATGAAAACAATAATCACAGCCGCTTTAGTAATACTAAGTTTTATTGCTCAAGCACAAAAAGTAAAACAATCACTTACTGTTTTAAATATCGATTCGAAAGGCGTAAACATGGATCCAGCAACAATGGGAAACATGGTGCGTATGGAATTAGAAAAGCTCGACAGTTTTGATGTGATGGACAGATACGATGTTACCTACATGGTTGAGAAAAACAAATTAAGCATCGGCAACTGTTACGGAAAAATTTGTTTGGTAGAAATTGGAAACATTATTACAAGCGACAAAATGTTTACAGGTACAGTAGAACAATTTGGAAAATCGATTGTTGTTACTTTTAGAATAATTGATGTAAAGAAAAATACCATCGAAAAAAGTTATGTGAAGGAATACCTTAATCTGCCTGAAGAATTGCAAGCAATGATTAAAGTTAGTATTAACGAATTGTTTGGACGAGCAAATGAACAAAATATAGCTGATAAACTTACCAAACAATTTGAGTTTGATAACACAACAAACAATCCTGATGTTGACCGTTTAAAATTAGATGGTCCACGCATGGGTTTTGTTTCTTATACAGGAAAACTTCAGTCGCGTATTATGGAATCGAAGAATAGTGGTGGATTCGACGCTTTTCCAGCGATGTTTCAATTTGGATATCAGTTTGAAAAACAATATTTAAATGAAGGAAAAGTGCAAGCCTTGTTTGAGTTTTTACCAATGATTACAGGTTTAGATCAAGGTTACTTTATTCCAAGTATGACGATTATGCATGGTGTTAGAAGTAATGTAAACGGTTGGGAGTTTGCATTTGGACCAACAATTAATTTGGTTCCAAAATCAAAAGGATATTATGATGCAAGTAATAATTGGCAATTACAAAGTACTTGGACGAGTGATACGACTAACATTAACAAACCAAATCCTTTCCCAATTATTGAGCGCATGGATAGTAGGGGAGAGTATAAATTAAGTAGTTCGTTTGTATTTGCATTTGGTCGTACAATAAAATCAGGAAGATTAAACATTCCTTTAAACATATTTTTTAGTCCAGGAAGAGATGGATGGAGAATGGGAGCATCATTCGGGTTTAATTCAAAAATTAAAAAGTAATCGCAACAAAACGTAATTTAAAAACAAACATCATGAAAATATTTAAAAAAACAGTCGTTATGGCAGCAGTAGTAAGTGTAATCGCTATTTGTGCTATCGTTTCTAAACAAAATGTAAGAAACATCAAAACATCTTTACAAGAAAGTACACATCAAGGTTATAGAACCATGGTGGCAGATTTTATATTTTAATTACTTCAAATGAAAATAAAATTTTGTATTTATTTAATAGTTATTGTTGTTTTTTCATCATGTAATTATGCTGCGGCATTAATAATGGCAATACCTGAAAAATCAAAAGTGGAGAATCATAAAATTGAAAAGTATAATCTAAAGCTAATAAGAAAGCAAGGCTGGGCAGGCCCAGCATGGTATGGCTACGAGGTTCGCAAAAAGCATTTTGGTATTTATGGTTTCAAAAAATATTATTGGTGTAGTAGAGATAGTGTGAAAAATTGTATTGTAAGACTTAAGGATGATAAATTAATTTTCGATAAGTGTACTAATAAACTAATAAAAGATTAACATGAAAAATAAGATTCCAATTTTATTAATTTACTCGCGCTTAGTTTTTGCATGGATAATACTTGCTCTGGGTATAGCTAAATTCGAGTGTTCTTCTGTACTAATTGCAGTGCTTTTAGTAATAGGACTTTTAACCGATGTGTTTGATGGAATAATTGCGCGACAATTAAAAATATCCACATCTCATTTACGAAAATTGGATACTAAAATAGATAGATTGTTTTGGCTGAGTGCATTGTTTGCATTGGCAATGTTGCACCCTTCGTTTTTTATTCAGCATATTATTGGAATTGTACTTTTAGGCGCACTTGAGTTTATTGCTTGGGCAATAGGAAAGCTTAAATTTAAGGGAAGTATTTCTTTCCACTCAATTCTATCCAAATTTTGGGCAATAAGTATATTGGTTACATTTTTAGATGCTTTAACGGATGGCAAAGCAAACTTAAGTTTTACAATAACTTTTTGGTACGGATTAATTGCCCAGCTTGATATTGTTTTGATTGCATTTATTTTACCCGAGTTGCAATGTGATATTCCAAGCTCTTGGCATGCATTACAAATAAGAAAGGGAAAGCCAATTAGGCGAATGAAGTTTTTTAATGGATAATAAAAATCCCCGTCGTCTTGAGATTATCGAAAGATGACGGGGATTTTAAAACAAGTTTTAAATACTATTTCACAGCAGCACAAGCCCTAACCCAACCATCTCTGCGGGTTTTCCAAGCTTCTTCAACAGATTCCCATGCAACGTATGATTCAAATTCAACTAATAATTTAGCAACAGCAGAGTTTGTTTTAGCAGAAGCACATTCTTTCACCCAAGCATCTCTTCTTACCTTCCATTTTGGATGGACATCTTTCCATTTTGTGTTAACCTCAAATTCTACTAATTTTTTAGCAACAGATGCTGCATCTGTGCAAGCATTTGTTGATTTAACCCACGCAGCACGTGCAGTTTTCCAATTGTCAACCACTGCGCTCCATTTTAAATTTGATTCAAATTCAACCAATAAGGTTGCTACTGGGTTTGCAGCAATGCGTGTTTTAGCAGTAAATGATTTGCTCGTAAGAGTAAACAAGGCTAAAACTAAAAGTGTCCTTTTCATGATGATATGTTTTATTTGTTTAACCAAAAGTAAAAAAAACTTTAA
>CANJJP010000368.1 GCA_947474485.1 Bacteroidota bacterium
CAAAACTAACATGTTGTTGTGCGTTTTGCAATACGTAGTAATACTCGATTTTTAGTAGAGTAGTACTACTTGGTTTTGGAAGATTTATTTAAAAAAAATGTTATAGACTGTTTGAGTTTATTTTTGATTTATTTACGGAAAACGAAAAGAATCCTTTTGAATAATTTGGAGTTACGCAGTTCTCGACTGCGCTCGAACTGACATTAACATTTTAAAATTAAATTTATTAATGTCTCGGCTTTTGCTTATGTTTATTACAACTAACAATAGGTATTACTACGTGATTTTAATGCAAGTAGTAGTACTTGATTTTGGAAGTTTTATTTTTTAAACAGCAGGTAAACTAAATTTAAAATGGAAGTGTTTTGTTTTTGGGAGCAGGCTAAGGAACGGCTTTAAAAACGGATTATTGTTTTATGATTTTTTTAGTATCTAACGTTTTGCCATTTTGTTCTAATGTAACAAAATAAATTCCTTTCTCCAAAAAAGAGATATCTAATTGGGATTTGGATTCAGTTATTAAAATAGTTTTGCCAATTACATCTGCGATTTTTATTTTAGTGTTTTCTTTTATTGTACCTACTTTAATATTCAAAACATCATTTGCAGGGTTTGGATACACACTAAAACTATTTTCATTATCTAATTCATTAAAACCTACTGTTGATTGGTCTATTAATGTTATATCATCTATATAGTAGTAAGCATATTTATACGCGTTAGGATCTGGATTTACACTTCCTACGTATAATGTATCTGTATTAGCATTAGAATTGAAATTACCAATTGTAATATATTGTTCCCCACCAATCGCAGTATAACAACCTTGTATTTGCGACCAACCAATTGTGTCTGTCACAAAGCCATTTTGATTTGTTATCTGAGGTATTTTATCACTAAAATAACCATTAAACAATGTTGCATTAAACAATGTTGGTGTAGTATTAGAAAAATGAGCTCCTATACTATGTATAGCATGTGTAATTCCATCAGCTCTTGAAACATAAAAACTCAAACAATACATATGACCGGCTTGTAATGGCGTCGTTAATTGTTGATATATATACTCTTTCATTTCGACGTTTGCTTGAAATAAAATACATCCAACGTATGAATTGCCATTTTTAGCATATGACTCACCAAATACATTTTCTGGAACCCCTGTATATGTATTAGTGCATACGCTATTAAAATAATCACTACTATTTAGATCGTACCAATTATCTACAACGTGATTATTAGGGGGGAAATTATTTGTAAACCCCCCATATGTACAATCAATATTCGTATAATTTTCAAAACTGCCGTTTGTAATAAGATTTTGAGCTTTATTGTTTTGAAATAAAAACACAAGTGCTATTGTTAGCACTTGTGTTTTTAAATATTTACTTAATAATAACAATCTTATCTGTTTTAATATTTTTTTCTCCTACTAAGATAGTATAAAAATAAACACCATTTTTCAAATTTTGCTCATTTATATAAAGGCTACCCTCTTTGGTTTCGATGTTTATAGACTGCAATAGTTTACCAGTAATGTCAAATAAACTAAACTTGGCATTGGAGTAACTACCTAATTTATAATCTAACTGCATGGTTCCGTTATTAGGATTTGGGAACAAATTAAAAGATGTTTGCCCTTCGACTCCGCTCAGGGTGACAGGCTTTATTTTACGACTGGCGTTTGCTTCTGCTAGGCAGTCATCATCATATAAAATAGTAGTGTGTGTAAATACATCCACTAAATTACGGGCATGGGTTACATAATCACCTTTTACCTCACATTCGTTTGCCATGTTTTTTAACTCCGTTTTTTCCGCATCCGTAAATACATAATTTCTATCATTCATGTATTTTAATACTAATGTATTCGCACGTTGTTGTTTTTGCTCAATGGCAATACTAACAGGGGCTGAGTTATTTGCAGCAGATGCACCACTAATATCAAAATTAGACATTGCTATTTGCGCTTCGGTTAATTTACCAATAGCCATATTTTGATTGCTATTGTAAAAAGTACTTAGCGTACTATTTTTAGAAGGACTAATGCTATCCTGTGCAATTAACTGATACACAAATTGCTTATTTTGATACATCATTTCGTCGGCAAACACTTCATAGCTATCCTCATTTGCCATTGCTAAATTGGTCAATTCTGTTAAGCTATCTGTTGATGCTCCTGCTTTTTTTTGGTTATTGGCACCGCTGTTAGTATTATTTCCATTACTCCCATTTGCCAAACGTTGCGCATTACCTACATTACAAGTATAAGATGTCCCGGATGATAGATTTTGAATACCATTCCCTGTGCCAGTAGTATAAGAAATAGAAGGTGAAACTGCAAAATTTAAAGTTGGTTGTGTATTCCCTCCAGATAATAAATATAATCTAGACATTGTATTTACATTGGTTGTTCCTAAAACAAAAGTATGTTGTGTAAGCGTTGACCATGTATTAGCACTTAAATTAGGAGTACCTGTATAAGTTGCTGCACCTTGATTATTAATCACAGCAGCTAATCTCATTTCTAAACCTCTGTAACTATCACTCATAGTATTTACTTTCCATGAACTATTACCACAGGCCCCCTCAAATACAAAGCCTCTACCAGTATGATATGCGTTATTACATTCTACCTTTGTGTTAGCACTACCCGATACATGAATACCAGTAACGTAATTAGCGGTTGTGCTTGTTGTAGGCACTGCTCCACCATTGGTTACAGAGTTAGCTTGTACAAGAGCATAATTACTATTAGCTACTTTTATTGCCGTATTAATTGCCGTAGCTGTTGTGCCAAGTAGTTTAGTTTTAGGTTCAACACTGACGCTATTGTTCTTAATCCATATTCCATTAGCTACTCCACCAGCCTGAATACCATTGTAAACATTAGCAATAGAATTGTTATCAATATTTACATATCCACTTATAAAGTTAGAACCTCCTACCTGAACAACTTGAATGGCTTGTTTACAAAAACCTGTACTAGATGGTGCGGCGATACTATTTTTAACGATATGTGGACGCATAGTAGTATTAGTTGTGGTATGACTGCTGTAAATGCCGCTGCTAAAATTTTGAATATAATTGTAACTCAATGTAAAATAATCTGCCTGAGCATTTATCCAAATAGCACTTTGATTTTTGTAATAGTAGTATGCGTCTACACCGAATGGAGGAACTGTACTTGTTGCTGTTGCCGAGAATGTATTAGCTTTAGCATATACGTTTGCGCAACCAATAGCATAAACTCCACGATTACAATCCTCAAATTTATTTCCTTTAGGGTAAGGATTACCTGATG
>CANJJP010000369.1 GCA_947474485.1 Bacteroidota bacterium
CAAAAGCTTACGATTTGGCTCCCGAAAAGCAACGCTCGTTTTATTTGAGTTACGCTGTATTATTGGTTGCCTGTGTATTTTGTGTATTTGCTAATGCCGATTATTGGTTACGTGTTTTAAAAGGAAAAGTTAAAGCAGCAGGCGCAAGTATTGCACACATTGGTTTTGCTTTAATTATGTTAGGAGCATTGATTTCAACTTCTAAAAAAGTTACACTTTCAGTAAACTCTTCATTGAAAAATGTAGAAGCTTTAGGAAAGGAGTATAGTAATAAAAAGAGTTTGTTACTTACTAAAGGCGATACATTGCGCATGGGGCCATACTTTGCATCATACAAAGGCAAAAAGAAAGATGGTATTCATGTGCTTTACCAGGTTGACTATTATACAAAAAGTGATGCCGGAAAATACACTAAGGAGTTCGATTTATTTCCACGTATACAAATTAATGAACGTATGGGCAATGCAGCAGAGCCTGATACTAAACATTACTTAGATAAAGATATTTACACACATGTAACCTACGCAACATTAGACACGGAGCAAGAAAATGATATAAATGGATATTTAGAACCAACCAATAATGTAATTCATATTGGTGATACAATTTTCTGTTCAAATGCAATGGCAATTTTGGATTCGCTTACAACTAACGTAAGTAAGCAAGAGTACGAAAAAAATGATACATCTATTGTTGTTACAGCGGTTTTAAAAACATTTGATATTAATAAGAAAACCTATAAAGCTTATCCTAAATACCAATTAAGAAAGAATTCGATTGAACCTGTTGCGGATAGCATTTCTGATTTAGGATTAAAATTTGTGTTCTGGAAAATAAATCCTGAAGATGGTTCGGTTGAAATACAACACAGTGAACGTAAAACAAATCGAAAAGACTTTATTGTAATGGAAGCATACTTGTTCCCGTTCATTAATATTTTGTGGTTAGGTTGTTTTATTATGGCTTTCGGTACCTTGATTGCAATTGTGTATCGTGTTCGTTCATTAAAAGTAAAATCAGAAGAATAGTTTTCTTTTTTTAATTTAAAATTTGCCCATTGCCTGAAGTAAAAAAAATAGCTCTTTTAACAGGTCATGCGGGTGCTGTTTATACGTTTGCTAAAGGTATTTCACCTAATACCGTTTTAAGCGGCAGCGGCGATAAAATGCTTGCTCAGTGGGATTTAACTTCGGCAGTAGCAGATAAGTTTGCTGTTAAAATGCCTGCTATTGTTTATTCAGCTTTAGTTATTGAAGAAAAAAATCAACTTCTTATTGGAACAGCCTCAGGTTCATTGCACGTGGTTGATTTAACTACTAAAACTGAAATAAAAAACCTTACTTTAAATTACGGTGGCATTTTTACTATTGTTTATGTTAAATCTTTGAACAGTATTTTGATTAGTACAGTAAATGGATTTTTAATTCAATTAGATGCTACTACTTTTGATTTAAAAAGAGAAATGCACATTTCTAAATTAAAGCTGCGCAGTATTCAAGCAGATGAAATAAGCGACAGACTATATTTGTGCGATGGAACAGGCGAGCTGCATGTATTTCAGTTATCCTCATTAACATTAATAAAATCATTTCAAGCGCATGTGCAATCATGCAACGTTGTTAAACTACATCCAAATGGAAAATACATTTTAACTGGCGGAAAAGATGCGCATCTAAATATTTTTGATTTAAATACATTTGAGTTAATAAAATCTATTCCAGCTCATAACTTTGCAATTTATGACATTTGTTTTTTAGAAGGAACAAATTACTTTGCAACCGCAAGCAGGGATAAAACTATTAAGCTTTGGGATGCAGAAAGTATTGAATTTCTTTTACGCATAAATAAAGAGACACATCAGTCACACACACATTCGGTTAATACTTTATATTGGGATAAGGAATGTAAACGTTTAGTTAGTGCGGGAGATGATAGGGCAATTATGGTTTGGTGTTTATCTTAAAAAAACTCCCCCATGTTGGTAGTCAATAATCTGTTTAAAAAGATTGGTAATTCAATAATTTCATCTTTCTTTTTTAACTGGCAAAGAAAATATCGTTCCCATATTTTATAATCATAAGAATTACGATTACAAGGAAAACTGCTCTAACGAATTTGTTCCCCTTTTTAAAAGCCATTTTTGTTCCAACAAAATTACCAGCCATATTCATAATAGCCATGGGGATAGCGAGTTCTAAGATGTAATTTCCTTGTCGTATAAATACAATTATTGCAGATAAGTTGGTGAAACAATTAATTACCTTGGCATAAGCAGAAGCTTGTATAAATTCAAAACCTAATATCAACACAAAGCCAAGTATTAAAAAGCTTCCGGTGCCAGGGCCAAAAAAGCCATCGTAAAAGCCTACTATTAATCCGATTACCGAACCATAAATAATTTGTTTGTTTAGTGGTAAGGTTTTGGTTTGCACCGAACCCAAGTCTTTCTTTAAAAAAGTGTAAATGGTAATGAGAATAAGGATTACAAAAATAACTGGTTTAAATGTATTTACATTAATGTAGCTGATCAGTTTTGCTCCGCTAAAAGAAGCTAAGGAGGCACTAAGCGCTACTGCCGCTAATAATTTGTAATTAAACTTTATCCTTTTTGAATACTGCACCGCTGCAATACTTGTTCCTGCCAAAGAAGCAATTTTGTTGGTGCCAAATAAAGTTGGAATAGGGGTGCGGGGCAAATTTATTAAGAGAGTAGGAATTGTTATCAATCCACCGCCACCCACAACTGCATCAATAAAACCTGCAATAAAGGTCATTACAAAGATTAAACTAATCTTCGCAATTCCTATATCGTTAAACAGTTGTTCGAAATTCAATTTAAATTATCAATTCAGAAATCACAATAATACTAATTTAATGTGATTATATTTAATTAGTTTTCTAGGATGATTTTTTCAGTATAACGTTTCCCATCTGTATCAACTTGTAATAAATAAATTCCATTGCTAAGTTGCATTCCTTCCAATGAAATTGTTTTTTCTACTTCATTCAATTGCAAGTTTAAAACTTCCTGACCAGTGAACGTAAATAGCTTTACATTATTTTTGCTATTGGAATTTGGTACTTTAATCGTTATACTATTTTGCGCAGGATTAGGATAAATCAACATTGTCTCGTTTTTTATTTCCTTTATTCCTACACTTGAATTTAATTCGAACCTAGAAAAAAACTTCCAAGCTTCAATTGAATACGAAATATCATTTGCAGGTGGATATAACCAACTATGCCCCGCATTGTTCACCTTAAATAATTCTACAACTGAATTTTGATCGCCATTTTC
>CANJJP010000370.1 GCA_947474485.1 Bacteroidota bacterium
AACTTTTGCAATTAATTTTCCGTCAACCGGACTATATGATTCAATAATATCGCCATTTGCAAAATAATTTTTACCAGTTGCGCAACCGATGTTTAAATCTTTGATTCCTAATGATTTTAATACTTTTTCCATATATTTTTAATCTGATTACTTTTAAATTTTGAAGGTTAAATATAACTATAATATCAGTTTTAATGTAAGAAATTAGATAAAATGTGAAAAACTAAAGATGGAGGCGCTAATATGGGTAAAAGCTTGAAAATGAAGCTATTCTTAGAAATTTAAATAGGTGTTTACAATAAAGCCATTGTTTTTTTGCAATACATTATTGCCATTAATTTCTCTACCAAAAAGCACAGATTGATTTAAGTAGCCTAATTCCAATTTGAAGTATTTATTTAATTTATATCCAATGAGTGCGCTAAGTCTGTTTTGATCAAAAATATTTTCTTGCACATTTTCTCCAAACTGAATAAAAATTTCATCATACATACCAGCATAAAATGTTTTATCTTCTATAAGCTTTTTGCCTAAAGGTATTTGTATGCGTAACATATAGCGCATTCGGTTTACATACAAATAATCATCTTCTATATTTATATCAGGTTTTGTATATCTTCCAATCCAACGTTGTTCTAGCATTAACCGATGTTGAATTTCTAGAATTCCCATTTGATCGTTTAATAGGATGGCTTGAAAAGCGCGATGCTCTGTAAATGTTTTTCCTGCTGCTTGTATGTTTATGGAGCCATATGGATAAGTTTCAATCCAGCCATAACCAATTCTAGTTGTCATTTTTTGATTGACTTTATAATTAATACCAACTCTCAACAAACTTTGTTGTCCATGAAAAACAAACTCATCTCTTCGCCATTGGTATTCCAAATGAGTACTCCATTTATCACTTATTTTTTTTGTTACAAATACATTGTACCAGCCAATTGAATTGTAATCAATTAATCTAGTGTTTTGAGAGTTAACTACTAATACAATACTTATAAAATAAAAAACTAAAATATCTTTTTTCATTTTATACTTTTTTTCTGATTTGAACAATGTTTACAAAAAACGAAAATGCCATCGAGAAGTAAATGTATGCTTTTGGAATGTGTAATTTAAATCCTTCGGCAATAAGCGTTAAACCAATCATAATTAAAAATGCTAGCGCTAGTATTTTTAAGGACGGATGTTTGTTGATGAAGTTACTGATATTTTTTGCAATCAATAACATGATAGAAATAGAAACAATAACTGCTACATACATAATCCATAATTCATCCACTAAGCCTACAGCGGTAATAATGCTATCTACCGAAAAAACAAGGTCTAATAATAATATTTGACCGATGGTGCTATTAAATGAAGCTTTTGTTTTTATGTTTTCTTGTAGATGAATATCTTCTGTTTTTTCAAAAATTTCTTTACTGCTTTTGTATAGTAAAAACAATCCGCCCGCAATGAGAATTAAATTTTTTCCTGAAAAAGAATATTCAGATAGTGTAAATAATGTTTGATCTAATTTTAAAATCCAGCTAATGCCTGCTAATAAAATTAATCGTAACACTAAGGCTAAGCTTAAACCTATTAATCTAGCTTTTTTACGAGTTTCGGCAGGTAATTTATCGCTCAATAAGGAAATGAAAATAATATTATCAATGCCTAGAATGATTTCTAAAAATATTAGCGTGACTAAGGAAATTAAAATTTCTGAACTCATGGTTTAAATTATTCTCATAAAGATGAGGATTTATTTATTTTTAAAGTACTCTTTGGTTATTAAAATTCGTTAATAGTTATTTCAAGTGTTTTAACCACTTGAGCATGTCATTAAACATCTCAGTACTAATCGTATGTGCTTCTGGATATTCTTTAAATAAAGGCGAGATACCTAGAGTTTTTAAATACGCTACAGAGGCGCGCGCTTCGCTTACAGGAATTATATTATCATTGGTTCCGTGAGAGACAAATATATTTAACTTTTTCAGTTTTTCTTTTGCTACAATTAGTGGTTTTACTTCTTCTAATAACCGTCCGCTCATTACAGCGAACCCTTTTATTTTTTCGGGAACCGTTAACCCAATGCTATATGCCATAATAGAACCTTGACTAAAACCACATAAGTAAATTCGTTTCTCATTAAAAGCATGTTTTGTTTTCAATTGATTCATAAATTGAATAATCATTAAACGGCTTGCTTCGGCTTCAATAGGGTTACCTATGCGTTTACCGTTTTCAAACGTTAAATGATACCATGCATAATTGTCAGTGCCAATGGTAATAGGTGCACGTAACGAAATCACTAAAAAACTATCAGGCAGCTGTGGCGCAAACGAAAATAAATCTTTTTCGTTACTACCAACTCCGTGCATTAAAATAATGACTGGTGGATTAGCTGATTTTATTTTCGGTTCTTTAAAAATATAATATAAACTTGGTGCACTTGGCTTTGTCTTGCTTTGAGAAATACTATTGACAGTTACACTGAATAATAATATCGTTACTATATATAATTTCTTCATCATAAAATCATTTTTAATCAGTCTCATCTGTGTTATCTGCGTTCCATTTTTTACGCCTTATCAATTTTCAAAGAAGTCATAGAAAAAGAACCTCCCACAACTGAATCATTAAAGTACGATACTTTTTCGTTTTTACCACGTAATGCAATACTATAAATCATGGGTAAATAATGATCTGGTGTTGGCGCCGATAATTGCAAGGCTTTGCTGTAGGTTTTATAATTCACCAAGGACTTTACATCGTTTTCTGAAATCAAATTTTTAAAAACTTCGTTTGCTTCCAAAGCCCAATCGTGCCCAAAATGTTCGTTAAAATTTCCACTAAATCTGGCGAATTGAAAATTATGTACCATATTTCCACTGCCAATAATTAAGACTCCTTTTTTTCTTAAGCCTGCTAATTGCTTGGCTAAATCATAATGGTATTGCGTATCTTTGGTATAATCTAAACTTAATTGAATAACAGGAATACTAGCATCTGGAAACATCGGTCTCACAACGCTCCATGTGCCATGATCTAATCCCCAATCTTCATTTAAGCCAACGGTTGTTGATGTTAGTAAGGCTTTCGTTTCATCGGCTAACCATTTGCTACCAGGTGCTGGGTATTGCACATCAAATAAGGCTTGCGGGAAACCGCCAAAATCATGAATGGTTTGTGGTTTTTCCATGGCCGTTACAAAAGTGCCCTTCGTTTCCCAGTGAGCAGAGATACATAAAATGGCTTTTGGTTTTGGAAGAGTTTTTGCCATGGCTTTCCATCCTTTCGAAAACT
>CANJJP010000371.1 GCA_947474485.1 Bacteroidota bacterium
GAAAAACAATTGCAACAATTACAAGCCGTTCCTTACTCAGCAAAATTTGGTGGAGCAACCGGAAATTTTAATGCGCATCACATTGCTTTCCCTGCAATTAATTGGGTTGATTTTGGTAATGATTTTGTAAATAATAAATTGGGTTTATCACGTAGTCAATACACTACACAAATTGAGCACTACGATAATTTAGCCGCTTGGTTCGATGCTCTGAAGCGCATCAATACTATACTTATTGATTTTAGTAGAGATATTTGGATGTATATCTCGATGGAATATTTTAAGCAAAAATTAAAAGAAGGCGAAATTGGTTCATCAGCCATGCCGCACAAAGTAAACCCAATTGATTTTGAAAATGCAGAAGGAAATTTAGGAATAGCAAATGCTATTTTAGAGCACCTTTCAGCAAAATTACCAATTAGCCGTTTACAACGTGATCTCACTGATTCAACGGTTTTAAGAAATGTGGGAGTTCCATTAGCAAATTCATTAATTGCTTTCGAATCTATTTTAAAAGGATGTGGAAAATTAATTTTAAATGAAAAAGCCTTGGCTTCAGATTTAGATAATAACTGGGCAGTAGTGGCAGAAGCTATACAAACAGTGCTGCGCAGAGAAGCTTATCCAAAACCTTACGAAGCTCTAAAAGCTTTAACTCGCACCAATAAGCCAATCGAAGAAAACGACATTAAAGAGTTTATTGAAACATTAAATGTTAGTGAAGAAATTAAGGTTGAGTTGCGGAAAATTTCTCCGCATAATTATACAGGGGTGTTTTAGTATTTTTTTGACCCAAAAAATACTAATTTTTCATTCTTTTCGTTTAATTCCGTACTTTAGTAACTCTATTGTTGAGCGGAATGAGAATCTCTTTTTTAATCATACTAATTTTAATGTTTGTAGGAAAACTACAAGCGCAATTTTATTATGGTTCGCAACAAGAATTTGGCAAAAACAGAGTTCAATACCAACCTTTTAATTGGACCTATTATGGTTTTGATAGATACCAAGTGTATTTATACGAAGGCGGACAAGAACTTGCTCAATACGTTGCAAAGCGCACCGAAATTGAATTAGAAACCATCGAACGTAAATTAGATTTTCAGTTCGAAGATAAATTACAAGTGTTGGTTTATACTAACCAAGGTGATTTTCGTCAATCAAATATTGGATTGTCAAGCGAAGAGAATGGAAACCTTGGCGGAGTTACAAAAATATCAGGAACTAAATTCGCGGTTTATTTTAAAGGCGATCATCATGATTTAAATAAACAAATTCGTGCTGGTATTGCCGAAGTTCTTATTAATGATATGATGTACGGTGGTCGCGCACGCGACATGGTGAAAAACTCAACCTTACTTGTATTACCAGATTGGTACAAAAAAGGATTGATTTCTTATTTATCCGAAGATTGGAACATTGATTTGGATAATGCCATAATGGATGGAATTAATAACGACAAATATTATAGTTTTAATAAATTAAGCGGAAACGAAGCGGTTCAAGCGGGGCATGCTTTGTGGAACTATATTGCTGATTCGTATGGAGAAGCTAGTATTCCGAATGTATTATACATGACTAAAGTAAGTAGGAGCGTAGAAAGTTCATTCTCATTTGTATTAGGCACAACTACACAAACTATTGTTTACGAGTGGATAGATAGTTTTGCAAAACGCAACTTAAATCCTGATACTAGTCGTTACTTGCCAAAATCTGATCCAATACTTGCAAAGCCAAAAGACTTCAGGAATTATTATCAATTAAAAATTAGTACTGATGGAAAAAATGTAGCTTACGTTACTAATGAATTAAGTCAGTACAAAGTTTATGTAAAATCGCTAGAAGAAGGTTCAAAACCTAAACGAATTGCAAAGTGGGGTCCTAAAATAGAACGACTAAATGATTTAAGCTACCCCTTACTTGCTTGGAATCCTCGCGGAACGGTGCTTGCAATGATTAATGAAAAGAAAGGTGTAATCTATTTAAACACTTATAATTTAGACGAGAAAGAAACATTTAGCAAGCCAATTACAGGCATCGAAAAAATAAATGATTTTGGTTATTCGCCTGATGGAAAGAAAATTGTTTTCAGCGGAGTAAAAAAAGGAAAAGGTCAAGCAGATATTTTTGTTTACACAATTAACGCTGGCGGTTTAGAGCAAATTACAAATGATGTGTGGGATGATAACCAACCTCGTTTTGTGAACAAAGGAAATCAAATTTTATTTTCTTCCAATCGTATTTCTGATACCATTAAACCAAAGGATGATGCACGTTACGATTATTTGCAAAGTAAGTACAGCGATATTTTTATGTATAACCTGCAAACTAAATCAAAGGTGTTATTGCGTGTTACCAATACACCTTACATAAATGAATTGCAACCTTCTGATTATGATAATGGGTACTTTACATACTTAAGCGAGGTAAATGGAATAAGAAACCGTTTTCTTGCGAAACTAGATAGCGTAATTTCCTATGTAGATACAACCGAACATTATCGTTATACTTTTTATCCTAAAATAATTAGTAATTATAAAAGCAATGTTTTAGAACAAGACATTAGTTTAAAATCAAAAAAAGTTGCGGAAGTTTTTTATTTAAATGGAAAACAATACATGTATGTAAGTACAATTATTGATGCCGAAAAGCAAAAGACTTACGAACTGCAAAATACCCAATATAGAAATTACACTTTATATTCTCCGAGGTTTAAACAGGCACAAGAAAAACCCGTGTTAGTTAAACCTGTATCCGTAAAAGATACCTCTAAGGTTAATATCGACGATTATAATTTTAAAGATGAAATAAATAATATTACACCAGTTAATAAAAAGGAAGCGGATGTTGTTAAGAAAGACAGCGTAAATCTTTTTCAAAAGAAAGAATTTAAATTGCCTCAACAACGAAATTATTATGTAAATTTTTCGGTAGATAATATTGTTACGCAATTGGATAATTCGTTTTTGAATCAAACCTATCAACGTTTTACGGGTTCTTATATTAACCCTGGATTTAACGGATTTATGAAACTAGGAATGAGCGATTTGTTTGAGGATTACAGAATCATCGCAGGTTTCAGATTAACAACGGGTTTAAACACTGAGATGTTTTTGAGTATTGATAACAGAAAAAAATTATTAGATAAACAATTAGTGTTACATCGTCAATCATTTTATAATATCGAAAACAGCTCTTCTCTTTTAAAAATGAATATCCATGATGTTCAATATAAAATAAAGTATCCATTTAGTGAAGTGCTTGCTGTTAAAGGAACTTTAACC
>CANJJP010000372.1 GCA_947474485.1 Bacteroidota bacterium
AATACTGCTACAGCAGCAATCATTGTAATTTTTTTCATTTTATATTTTATTTAAATTTGAATCTAAACTAAAACAAAATTCACTAACACATATTAATTTTTTGAAATCAAAATGTTAATTGATTGATAGTCAAGCTCCTAATTTTTTAGGGTACAGTAGATGAATTCTATTTTTTATGAAATAAAACATTGTTTTACTATGATAAATAAATAAAAAGTGATGTTTAAATTAATATCCATACTTATCTTTCCAAAGGCTACGTAAATAATTACGTAATTCATTTTCTCTAGCATTATTGCCAGGATTGTAAAACACCGTTCCTTTTAATTCATCAGGAAGGAATTCTTGTTCGGAAAAATTATTTTCGTATTGATGGGAGTATTGATATTCTTTGCCATAGCCCATTTCTTTCATAAGTTTGGTTGGTGCGTTGCGTAAATGCAATGGAACAGATAAGTCGCCCGTTTGTTTTACAGCATCTTGTGCCATACCAATTGCCATATAGGAAGCATTACTTTTTGCTGAAGAGGCTAAATAAGTGGCGCATTGTGAAAGAATAATTCTCCCTTCAGGAAAACCAATTAGATTAACTGCTTGAAAACAATTGTTAGCAATAACCAATGCTGTTGGATTTGCATTTCCAATATCTTCACTCGCTAATATTACCATTCGACGAGCAATGAATAACATATCTTCTCCGCCTTCAATCATACGTGCTAGCCAATAAACTGCCCCATTTGGATCTGAACCTCTGATTGATTTTATGAAGGCAGAAATTATATTGTAATGTTGTTCGCCGCTTTTATCATAAAGAGAAAGGTTTTGTTGTATGGTAGAAGTAACTAAGTCATTTGTTATTACAACTGGTTCTTCTTGCACAAATGACACAACTAATTCCAAGGCATTTAAAAGTTTACGTGCATCGCCTCCCGAAATACGAATGAGGGCTTCGGTTTCTTTTAAATCAATTTTTTTTCTTTTTAAGTCAACATCTTTTTCAATTGCATTATGTAAAACCTGCTCTAATTCAATTCGCGTAAGTCCGTTTAAAATGTAAACTTGACAACGTGATAGAAGTGCGGGAATAACTTCAAATGATGGGTTTTCGGTAGTTGCCCCGATTAATGTAATAATTCCTTTTTCTACCGCACCTAAAAGCGAATCTTGTTGTGATTTGCTAAAGCGATGAATCTCATCAATAAAAACTACTGGCTTTCCTTTGCTAAATAAATCTTCTTCTTTAGCCTTTTCTATTACTTCGCGCACATCTTTTACACCGGAGTTAATGGCACTCAGCATATAAAATGGGCGACTTAATGTTTTAGAAATAATATTTGCCAATGATGTTTTGCCAACACCCGGTGGCCCCCAAAACAAAAGAGAAGGAAGGATTCCTTTTTCGATAGCATTTCTAAGAACTCCATTTTTACCAATCAGGTGTTGTTGACCAACATACTCATCTAGTGAGTTTGGCCGTAAACGTTCGGATAATGGAATATTGTTCATAGTAAATTCAGGCTAAGAATTTAGATTTATTTTATACAAAAAAAGGATTAAGCAATTTTCATAACCTTACCTTCAAGTTCTAATTGAAACTTTAATTTTGCTTTTAATGCAGTAAAAACTTTCAAAACAGTTGTTAGGGTTACGTTTCCTGTATGATTTTCAAGCCTTGAAATTTGTGCTTTTTGCACACCAATTAATTTACCTAACTCATCTTGTGTTAAATTTCGCTCTTCACGGGCTTTTTTAATAAGTTCTCCAATCAAATCCATTTGAAGCTCGTGTTCATATAAGTCACGCTTATAGGTTCCTTTTTCACCAATGAATTCATTTTTGATTTCATCTAAGCTGTATTTTTTAATTTTCTTTGCCATGTCTTTAGTATAAATATTGTTCGAAATAGATTTTCATTATTTTCTGTGCTTTTTCAATTTCCCCAGCTGGTACTTTATCTTGTTTTTTAATAAAACCATGAGTGCAAATTACAAGGGTTTTCTTCCCATCTCTTTTATCCCAAAAAGCAAGTAGGCGATATTGTAATTTCATTGATTCAGCTCTGAACTCCCAAATATCACCATTCAATTTTTTGAATAATTTTGGATCGTTGTGTTGTTTGGCTTTGTCAATATTATAAATCAGCTTGCCCCTTGCTTTTTCATTTAAGGATAAAAGAAACAATCTTGCATCTTCCAAAAAATCAATTTCAAATTTAGGGTTCATATAGTGCAAAGATAATTAAAAGTTTCGTTATAACGATACTAACATTCAAAAAAAAACCTCCCGAGATATCGGAAGGTATTATAATCCTTTTAAAAAGGCAGCTTTTGATACGTGATTGTTCGTTATATACTCTATGTAAAATCGTTTGTCTTTTTTGTCAAAGAACACATACCATGCAGTTCGTTTGCCAGCTTTGTACATAGTATAATACTTTCCGTGTTTTATCAATCTTTTAGGTGTTGATTTATGTGTGTTTTTTGGAAGTTCAGTATAGATGAAATCGTATATTTTATCCACGTATTTATGCGCAGTTTCTTCAAACCCAAAATATTCTTCTTTGTACAATTTCTGAACTAATTCTTGCAAAAAATAATGAACACCGTCTTCAATAATTATTTCTTCCACGACAGACTACTAATAAATTCGTGCATTTTTTTTCTTGATTCTTCAACAGTATAACCACCTTTCGCCCATTTTTTCTCAAACTCATCTTCTTCTTCAACTGCTCCCAACTTTTCTAAAAATGGTTTTAGTGTTTCACCATGTTTTTTTAAATCAATAATTACATGAGTATGCAAACCTCTTGCATTATCTTTAAACTGTATTCCTGCTACACGTGCCATGTTGTGTGTGTTTATTAAGCAAATATACTTAATTCTATTTAATTTAAAAAGGGTTTAATGCATTCTTAATATATACCAAAAAAAAACCCTGACCGAAGCCAGGGTTTACTATTAACAATCTTGGTTTGACTAGAAATGTAAGTTTAAGAACATTTGAGCATTACCATATTGACCACCTATGTTAAATGAACTTGCACCAGCAGTTTTTGTAGTAGTTTGAATTACACTTGGAGTTGTAGCAGTTCCTTGGGTACCGAAAAATTCAGTAACTGTTTCACCTTCACCTGTAGAAGAGAAACCAAGACCCCACCAATATTCAGCTCCTATTGATACTTTTGGTAAAATAAAGTATTCAGCACCAATAAATCCATTTAAATTTAAACCGAATGTTGAACCTGCTTTACTAGACATTGTTCTTGTAGCAGTATTAGTTG
>CANJJP010000373.1 GCA_947474485.1 Bacteroidota bacterium
ATTGCACAAACGTAATTTCACAATTGATCTTAGCGAGCCAAAAAAACCAAAAACAACTCCTGACGAACTTCAATTTAAAGATGGAAAAATATGGTGTGGAGACGTGGTGAGCGAAAAACTTGAATTAAAATTAATTCGTTATGAATTAGTTAAAGATTCAACTTATATGGACGAAGAAACAGAAGTTGAATACATTGAAGTTGTTGCAACAACAGAGATGGAAAAGGGTGAATCATTTGAGTTCAAATGCGTAATTGATAACTACGAAATTGAAGGTGGTATGAGACATTTAAAAAATGGAAAAGATAAAAAAACTTGGAGTTTTACAGGAAAAGAAAAAGTAAAAGTGGAAAAGGATAAAAAGAAAAAATAAAACTTTTTTATCCTAAATTCAATTTAATTAGTATTTTTGCAACGGGTAAGTCTTTCACGACCAGCTCCTGCTGAATCCCCCAGGCTGGGAACGGAGCAAGGGTAGGTGGTTGTAGCGGTGCGATGAAAGTAGCTTACCCTTTTTTTATGCCTTTTATTTTCTAATTTTTATCTATCAATTTTCCTTTACCATCAAATGTTGCTTTCCAAATGGTAGAAGGATTTCCCTTGTAAAAAATATCGCCAGTTGACCTCTCAAGCATGTCAATCTTCATGAATGAATTCACATTTACTTCCATTCTTCCAGAAGTATTTAAAGTAAGTATCACTTTCTGAGCAACCGCATCAAAGCCATAAAAATAACCTTGACCGCCTGCAAATATTGAACTTTCATTAATGGTTCCTTTCATGTAAACATCGCCATTACCATGCATTCCTCCGTAAACAATATTTGCATTCAAATTAAGATGCAAGTTACCTGAATTAGACATGTAGTAATTAAGTGTATCACAAGTAAATTGACTGTCCATGTATACGTCACCCAATCCATTATTCTCAATCTTTCTCAGTATAGGTAATGTAACATAAACTACAACTTCTCTTTTATAACTCCTTGTAAAATCACATTTATTATCATCACTAATTATTAACACACCATTATCCACACTCGTTTTTATCAATTTTATCACTTGCTTCCCTGCTTCAATCCTTACTGAATATTCATTCCCTTCAATCAGATGAACATCAATTTCGTCTTGCACAAAAACTTCTTTAAAGGCGTTTAGTGTTCTTTGTTCAGACGTTTGCTTACCTGTGCCCTTAAAACAATCACATAGATTTTCCTTTTTGCATGTAACAAGCAAAATGGATAAAATCAGTAATAAAATATTGTTTCTAAAAGTGCTAAACATTGTTTGCCGATAATTAACACAGCAAATTAAATAAAAAAACACCACAATTGTGTGGTGTTTTATATAAAATCAAGTTCTTCTATTATTTCTTCTCGTCAGTCTTTATTTCCTTCATCATTTTTAGGATCTGTCTTTGGATAGCAAACTGTTCTGTTGTAATTTTTAGCTGGAGTGTTTTTTTACCTTTGGATGGTAAACCCGAACTATTAATTGCCATAAGAGTTCCTGCAGGCTTAGTAGTATCCTTTTGCTCTTTCTTTTTAGGATTTTCTTGCTTCATTTTTTTGGTTTGAGCGTTGGCAGCACTTGCAATCAATAAAGAAAAAGATAACAATGCAATCTATAAAATATTTTCCATGGTATTTGTTTTGTTTAAACATTAATCAAATTTAGTGCCAACGATTGAATTAAACAAACTGATATTTATTAGTTGTTTTTGCGCTCAAATCTTTTTAGGTTTGTAAAAAACTATTATGAGTATTATTCGCCCCTTTAATTTTATGAAATGGATAGATGAAAACAAACATCTATTAAAACCGCCAGTTAATAATAAAGTGGTTTACCAAGATACTGAATTCATAATTATGGTTGTTGGCGGACCAAACTCGAGAAAAGACTATCATTACAATGAGAGTGAAGAATTTTTTTACCAATTGGAGGGCGATATAGAAGTGCAAATTCAAGAAAACGGGAAAGCAGTTACGGTTCCAATAAAAAAAGGGGAAATATTCTTACTTCCGCCTAAAGTCCCTCATAATCCAAGAAGATTTAAAGACACCATTGGATTGGTAATTGAAAGAAAAAGAAGAGAAAATGAGAAAGATGGCTTACTTTGGTTTTGCGAAAAATGTAATAATAAGCTTTACGAAGAGTATTTTATGCTAACTGATATTGCAAACCAATTTCAGGCTGTTTTTAAAAAATTTTACAATGATAAAGACTTGCGAACATGTAAAAGTTGTAATCATATAATGGAAGCCCCCCCTGTGATTTCTTAATTATTTGTCCTAAATATTATTTCAAACCTAATAGTTTGATTCAATTTTTATTAATTATTCATTATTTTTAAGATTTTCGTAATCAGAAAGTTAAATTTTTGATTTATATCATTAATTTTTAGTAAATTTGGTTTTTGAAATTTGTTTTTAATACATAAAATAGATGAAAAAACTATTAACTCTATTAAGCATTTTGCTTGTAAGTATTTCAACTTACGCATCACATATTTCTGGTGGTGAAATTACCTATATCAGTTTGGGTAACAATCAGTATGAGGTACATTATACCGTTTATTGGGATTGTACAGGTGGTTTTAATCCCGGAACATCACAAAGCATTAGTGTTAATGGATGTTTAGGGACCCAAAACGTTACATTAAATCAAAGTCCATTAACACCTGGCGATGGAGTAGATATTTCACAAATATGTGCTTCGGCAACATCTACTTGCAATGGTGGGACAATCAATGGTAATAATATGATTGATTATGTTGGAATTGTCACTCTGCCAGGAGCCTGTACTGATTGGATATTTTCATACAATACTTGCTGTAGAAACGGTTTAATTGTCAACATAGACAATCCAAGTGCCGCCGATGTATACGCTTATGCACTTCTTAACAACTTGAATGCTCCAAACAATAATTCACCTGTTTTTACAGCTCAACCACTTCCCTATTTGTGTGTTAATCAACCAGCTTGTTATAATTTTGGTGTTGTTGAACAAGATGGAAACACTCTTCAATATTCATTAATATCTGCAATGGGAACAAGTCCAACCGATCCATTAACATATAGTCCAGGATTTACAGGAACATCGCCTATACCAGGTATTACTATTAATGCAACAACAGGCCAGTTAAATTTTACACCAACTGCTCAAGGAACTTATGTTGTTGTAGTTTTGGTTCAAGAGTTTGATGCTAATGGAATTTTAGTTGGAGAAGTAATTCGTGATGTACAAATGGTAGTACAAAACTGTAATAACCTTACAATCGG